>JBOHXO010000097.1:0-5228 GCA_050737475.1 Chthoniobacterales bacterium | reverse complement strand
CGACCTCGCGGAAAGCGGCGGCTGGTATGGCGTGCACGGATTCTTCAAATGGCTCGAGGCGCGTACCTACAAGATGCACATCCGCGTGCTGCTCTCGCGCTACCGCAGCTACCAGCCGTGTCCCGCTTGTAATGGCGGCCGCTTCCAGCCCGAGACGCTTAATTACCGCCTCGAGCCCGCGCACCTCACCCTGCCGGAAGTCGCACGACTCTCGATCAAGCGCCTCATCGAAATTTTCGAAAACGTCGCCATGCCCGCCGGCGATCCGAGCGCCTTGCTGCTGCGCGATCAAATCCGCTCGCGCCTGCGTTACCTCGAATCCGTCGGCCTCGGCTACCTCTCGCTCGACCGCCCCACCCGCACGTTGAGCGGCGGCGAGATCGAACGCGTAAATCTCACGACCTGTCTCGGCGCGTCGCTCGTGAATGCATTGTTCGTGATGGACGAACCCAGCGTCGGCCTGCATCCGCGCGATACCCACCGTTTGCTCGAAGTCATGCGCGCGCTCCGCGACAAGGGCAACACGCTGCTCGTCGTCGAGCACGAGGAGGCGATCATCCGCGCCGCCGATCATCTCGTGGACATCGGCCCCGGCCGCGGCAGCGAAGGCGGCCAACTCACCTATTCCGGCCCGCTCTCGGAAATCAAAAATTCGCTGACAGCGGATTATCTCACCGGCGCGAAATCAATTCCCGTCCCCGCGAAACGTCGCGAGCCGGAGGAATTCATCCACCTCCGAGGAGTCGAGCACCACAACATCCACAACCTCGACGTCCGCATTCCGCTCGGCGTTTTTTGCTGCGTCACCGGCGTTTCCGGCTCCGGCAAATCCACGCTCATCCACAACGTCCTGTATCGAAATCTCGTCGGCGACGAGGGCAGCGAATTCGAGCCGGCCGGCAAGGTCGCGTCATTCGATGGCGGCGAGGAGATCGAGGACATCGTGATGGTGGACCAGTCGTCGCTCGCACGCAGCCCGCGCTCGACGGCGGCGGTTTACACCGGGGCCTTCGACGGCATCCGGCAGTTGTTCGCCGCCACCGAGGACGCCGTGCAATCCGGCCTCACCCCCGGCTCGTTCTCGTTCAATTCCGGCAACGGCCGTTGCGAGCGCTGTGCCGGCCTCGGCTTCGAAAAGGTCGAGATGCAATTTCTCAGCGACCTTTTCCTGCGTTGTCCCGAATGCGACGGTCGCCGTTACCAGCCGCAGATTTTGAAAATTCATGTCGGCGGCAAATCCATCGCTGACGTGCTTGAAATGACCGTCCGCGAGGCGCTCGACTTTTTCAAGGGCCGGGAACGACACAGCGAAATCACCCGCCCGCTCCAGCTCATGGCCGACGTCGGCCTCGACTACGTGCGGCTCGGCCAGCCGCTCAACGTCCTCTCCGGCGGCGAATCGCAGCGCCTCAAGCTCGTCACGCACCTCGTCGAAAAACGCGATGCCGGCGCGCTGCTCATCTTCGACGAACCGACCACGGGCCTGCACATTGACGACGTTGCGCAGTTGCTCAAGGTCTTCCAGCGTCTCGTGGACGAAGGCAACAGCCTCGTCGTCATCGAGCATAATCTCGAAGTCATCAAATCCGCCGACTGGCTCGTGGATCTCGGCCCGGAGGCCGGGGACGAAGGCGGCAGGCTCGTCGCCGAGGGGACACCCGAGGACGTCGCGAAAGTCGAGGCATCGCATACCGGGCAATTTCTCGCACCAATGTTGAAAGGCCACACCCCGCGCATTGCCGAAGCGCCACTGCCCTACTTCGCGAAGAACGGCCACTCCTCGAACTCGATCACCATTCGTGGCGCCCGCGAGCACAACCTCAAGGACATCAGCATCGAAATCCCGCGGGACAAAGTCGTCGTCGTCACCGGCATGAGCGGCTCGGGCAAGTCCACGCTCGCGTTCGACATTCTTTTCGCCGAGGGCCAGCGGCGTTTTCTCGACAGCATGTCGCCCTACGCGCGGCAGTTCGTCGAGCAGCTCGAGAAGCCCGAGGTGGACGCCATCGAGGGCCTGCCGCCCAGCGTCGCAATCGAGCAGCGCGTCACACGCGGCGGCGGAAAATCCACCGTCGCCACGGTCACCGAAATCTACCACTTCCTGCGCCTGATGTTCTCGAAACTCGGCACGCAGTATTGCCCGAATTGCGATGTGCCGGTCGTCACGCAAACCGTCGGCGCGATCACCACGCATGTCGAAACGCTCGCTAAAAAGGGCCGCGTGCAGCTTTTCGCGCCGCTGGTCAAGGCCCGCAAAGGCTTCCACACCGAGGTCGCCCGCTGGGCCGAGCGCCACGGCTATACCACGCTTCTCGTGGACGGACGACTCGTCCCGGTCGCAAATTTCCAAAAACTCGAGCGCTTCAAGGAGCACACGATTGACGTGCTCGTGGGCGATCTCACCGCCTCCACGCTCAAGGACGCGCCGAAGCTCGTGCGCCAGGCCATCACCATCGGCAAGGGCACCGCGCATGTCGTGGATTCGAAAAAGAAATCGCACATTCTCAGCACGGAGATGAACTGCCCGAGCTGCGGCCTCGCCTTCGAGGAACTGGACCCGCGCATGTTTTCGTTCAATTCGCCGCACGGCTGGTGCGAGCATTGCCGCGGATTCGGCGAAGTGTGGCGTCACAGCATCAATGCCGACGACTTCGAGTCGCAACTCGAAGCCGACCTCGCCGAGGAAAAGAATTTCGAGAATCTGGAGTCCGACGAAGCCGAGCCCTGCCCCGTGTGCGAAGGTTCCCGCCTCAACGCCGCAGCCCGCGCCGTGCGCGTCAAGGACCACACCATCGCCGAGTTCACGGGAGCTTCATCCGCCCGGGCTCTGGCGCAGCTCGACAAACTTCGCTTTTCCAAAAACGAAGCGCTCATCGCCAACGACATCGTCGCCGAGATCGCGCAGCGGTTGAAATTTCTCAACGTCGTCGGCCTCGGCTACCTCACGCTCGATCGCTCCGCAAAGACGCTTTCCGGCGGCGAGTCGCAGCGCATCCGCCTCGCAGCGCAGCTTGGATCGAACCTCCGCGGCGTGCTCTACGTGCTCGACGAGCCGACCATCGGCCTGCATCCGCGCGACAACGACAGCCTGCTCGACGCGCTTGTGCAGCTTTCGAAAAACGGCAACTCGCTCGTGATCGTCGAGCATGACGAGGACACCATGCGCCGCGCCGACCATCTCATTGATCTCGGCCCGCGCGCGGGTCGCAACGGCGGAGAAATCGTCGCGCAGGGCTCCGTGCAGGAAGTGATGAGCCACAAGGATTCGCTCACTGCGAAATATCTGCGGCATCCGATGCGGCACCCGCTCTCCGGCAAACGCCGCGATCTCGAAACCGCATGGATCGAGCTCACCGGCGCGTCGCTGCACAACCTCAAGGGCATTGACGTGCGCATCCCGGTGAATCGCCTCACCGTCATCACCGGCATTTCCGGCTCCGGAAAGAGCAGCCTTATTCGCGGGGTGCTGGTGCCCGCGGTCCGCGACAGCCTCACGCGCAAATCGAAGCGCAAGCACGCGCCGACCGATTGGAAAACGATCACAGGTCTCGATGCGCTTGGCGCGGTGCTCGAGGTGGATCAATCGCCGATTGGCAAAACCTCGCGCTCCACGCCCGCGACCTACATCAAGGTGCTCGACGAAATTCGAAACGTCTTCGCCCAGCTTCCCGAGGCCCGCGTGCGCGGCTACACATCCAGCCGTTTCTCGTTCAACAACGAGGGTGGCCGCTGCGAAAACTGCGCGGGCCAGGGCGTGATCAAACTCGAGATGAGTTTTCTGCCGACGAGCTACATGCCGTGCGAGGAATGCGGCGGAAAGCGCTACAATCCATCAACGCTCGAGGTGCTCTACAACGGCAAGTCCGTGGGCGACGTCATGGAAATGACCGCTGAGCAGGCCGCGGAGTTTTTCTCGGCGCATCCGAAAATCCGCCGCTCGCTCGATCTGCTCGTCGAGACCGGGCTCGGCTATCTCCAACTCGGCCAGCCCAGCCCCACGCTGAGCGGCGGCGAAGCGCAGCGCATCAAGCTCGTCACGCAGCTCGCACGCCGCAACACGGCGAAGGCGGAAATCGTTCGCACCACGCGCATGGGAAAATCCACGCTCTACGTGCTCGAGGAGCCGACCATCGGCCTGCACACAGCGGACGTGGCAAACCTCATCGCTGTGCTGCACCGTCTCGTCGAAGAGGGCGGAACGGTCGTCGTGATCGAGCATCATCTCGACGTCGTGGCCGAGGCGGACTACGTGATTGATATCGGCCCCGAAGCCGGCGACGCGGGCGGCGAGATCGTCACCCAGGGCACGCCCGAGCAGGTGGCGAAGAGCAAGCGCAGCCGCACCGCGCCGTTCCTGACGGAAGTGCTCAAGCGGTAGTCGCCATGCCGCTCCGTGCGCCTGTCGTGTTTCTGGTCTTCAACCGGCCTGAGCTTACCGCGCGCGTCTTCGAGCGCATCCGCGCCGCTCAGCCGCAAACGCTGCTCATCGTTTCCGACGGTCCACGCCCGGATCAACCGGACGACAACACAAAGGTCGCCGCCGTTCGCAGCCTGCTCGCCGCGGGCATTGACTGGCCGTGCGACGTCCGCCGCAATTACGCCGATCACAATCTCGGCTGCGCGAGCCGGGTCTCGAGCGGCATTACATGGGCGTTCGAGCAGGTCGAGGAGGCGATCATCCTCGAGGACGACTGCCTGCCCCACCCGAGTTTCTTTCACTTTTGCGACGAGATGCTCGCGCGTTATCGTGACAGCGAGCGCGTCATGCACATCGGCGGCACGAATCTCGCCGCCGCGCGCATGCGTCCTCCGGCGGCCGGATACTGGTTCAGCCGGCACTCGTGGGTTTGGGGTTGGGCGACGTGGCGTCGCGCGTGGCAAAGCTACGACTTCCCGATGGCCGCATGGGAATCACGATTGCAGACATTGGAGCAAAGCTATGCGAGCCCGTGGGAGCGCCGCTACTGGATGCCCACGCTCGACCGGACACGGCGCGAGCTCAAAAAGGCAAACACTTGGGACTACTCGTGGCACTTTACCTGCCGCTCGCTCGGCGGCCTCGCGATCCTGTCGGCACGAAACCTCATCGAGAACATCGGCTTCGGCGTTGACCACACGCACACACCGCTCTCGCTGGAACGGCTTCGGCAACCGGCTTCGGACTGCGGCTCGCTCGCCGCATTCGCACCCATGCGAATTTCCCCTTACCACGACGAGCTGATCAGCCG
>JBOHXO010000096.1:0-7471 GCA_050737475.1 Chthoniobacterales bacterium | reverse complement strand
CTCTCGCGCACCGTGCTCATCGTCGGCGACCGCTTCAACATCCAGCACATCTCGATCGAGGCCGGCGTGAAGGCGCTCGTCGTCACCGGAGGGTTGAAAGCCGGCGCCGATGTACTCGAGGCCGCGCGGAAAAAAGGAACGGTCGTCATCAGCTCGCCGCACGACACCGCGACCACCGTGCTGCTCGCGCGCAGCTCCGTCACCGCCGAGCGCATGCTCTACGCGGACTTCGATTCCATCGAGTCCGACCTGCCGCTCGAGGAGGCCCGCCGCGACATCGCGATGTCCACGCAGTTCGCATTTCCGGTCGTCGGCGAGGCCGGGCGGCTCGAGGGCATCCTCTCGAAGAGCGATTTTCTCAAACCCGTCCCGCGCCAGCTCATCCTCGTGGATCACAACGAACTCGCACAGGCCGTAAAGGGCGCGGACGCCATCCCCATCGTCGAAATCCTCGACCACCACCGCATCGGCGCGGTGAGCACGGATGCGCCGATTCTTTTCCTCAACCGCCCCGTCGGCTCCACGAGCACCATCGTCGCGACCTGTTTCGAGCAGGCGCGCATTCCGATTCCGAAATCCATCGCCGGCATCCTTATGGCCGGCCTCATTTCCGATACGCTCAATCTCACCTCACCCACGACGACCGAGATTGACCGCAGAATCATGACGTCGCTCTCGGAAATCGCCGGCATCGAACCCACCCGGCTCGCCGAGGAAATTTTTTCCGTCGGCTCGCCGCTGCTCACCATGACGGCCGCGCAATCCGTCGCCGCGGACTGCAAGGAATACGACGAGGGCGGCACGAAGTTCAGCCTCGCGCAGATCGAGGAACTCAGCTTTTCGCATTTCCCCGAAAAAAAGGACGCGCTCATCGAGGCCCTGGAAAAATACCGCGCCGACCGCGATTTGTTTTTCTCGTGCCTGCTGATCACCGACATCAACACGCAAAATTCCGTGCTCATCGTGCGCGGCGAAAAGCGCTTCACGCGCTACATCGACTACCCCGCCTTGGAGCCACATCTCTGGCAACTCGACGGCGTGGTCTCGCGCAAAAAGCAACTCCTGCCCTACCTCACCAGCCTGCTCGCGCGTCTGGCGTAAATTCGGCTGATCCAAGGTCGGCAGTTGCGACAATTTGGAAGATCGTTTGCGCAGCTGCTCGTTTTCCATATTGTTCTTTACCAAATAATGAAATCCCTCCTGCTGGTCGCCGCCATTTCCGTCGTCGCGTTCGCCGTGGCCGCTGAAAAATCGTCAAAGGGCAGCCTGCCGGAAGTCAAAGGCCGGTTTACATCCCAAACCACTTTTGTGCTTGGGACCGAAAAACCGGACGTCACAACGCTCAGCATGAGCGTCCGTGCATCGAAATCGCAAAAAAAGCTCAAGGTCCGGATGGCCGGAACCGCCGACCCCTCGGACACACCGGTCCCCGTTGACCTGAGCCTCAAGTTCACAGACAGGGGCGACAACAAGGGCAAGGTCACCTCGAATTCATTAATGATGGGCTACTATGGTGCCATCAAGACCGCGCCGGCGACCTACAGGAAAAAGGGCTCCACACTGGTCTTTAAGCTGAAAGCCGTGGCCGGCTCCAACATTCTCAACACTCCGATTGCAGGCTCGGTCACGTATCGCTGCAAATTCAATCGAAAGAAACTAAGCATTGTCGGAATCGGCAACCTGAACATCCTGCCCGCGGGAACTCCATTTCTTTACACGGCGAGCATCTTCGGCACTGCGCTGAAATAGCCCGATCGGGTCTTCATACGGAATGTTCCGACGCCTTCTCCGCGCCGAGTCCCGTATTCGCACGCACCTCGAGCTCGGCAAATTTCGCCTCCGCGGACGGTTCACGCGAAAACAGCGCACCCAGAATCGCACCGAGAAATCCCAGCGGAATGCTCACGATTCCCGGATGCTTCAACGGGAAGAGCGGCGCGCAATGAATCAATGCCTTCTCGTCCAGCCCCATCACGCTCGGGCTCAGGAGAATCAGCCCGATCGAACTCACCAGGCCCACGGCCAGACCGGTCACGGCGCCCGCGGTATTAAATCGTCGCCAGAAAATCGAGAGCACGATCACCGGCAGGTTCGCGCTTGCCGCCACCGCGAAAGCCAGGCCGACCAAAAACGCCACGTTGATCGCCTGCAGTTTGATCGCCAGAAAAATGGAAATCGCGCCGACGCCAAATGCCGTAACCCTCGCAACAAAAACTTCCTCACCCGGCCGATGCTCGCGGCCGTGATGAACCACGTTCGTCCAGAAATCGTGCGCGAAGCTCGTGCTCGCGCTGATCGTCAGGCCTGCCACCACCGCGAGGATCGTCGCGAAGGCCACCGCACTGATGAACGCGAAAAGAAAATCCCCGCCCACTTCCTTCGCCAGCAGCGGCGCGCTCATGTTCTCCACGCTGATGTGCCCGGGCGTCAGAATCGTCGCCGCGCCAAAGCCCAGGAACGTCGTCATGATGTAGAATAATCCGATGATCACCATCGCCCACACCACGGACACGCGGGCCGTCTTCGCATCGGGCACCGTGTAAAATCGCACGAGAATGTGCGGCAGTCCCGCGGTGCCGAAGACCAGCGCCATGCCGAGCGAGATGAGGTCAATCTGGCCCCACGGCGGCTTGAAAAGAAGGCCCGGCTGAAAAAAGTTTCGCGTGATTTCCGATCCATCCTTCGCCGTCCAGCTCACGGAACCAATTGCCTCGAAGAAACGCGGAAAGCTGAATCCGAAACGGCTCATCACGAGAATACTCAGCAGCAGTGACCCGCTCATCAGCAGCACCGCCTTGATGATCTGCACCCACGTCGTCGCGAGCATTCCGCCGAAAACCACGTAAATGATCATCAAGATGCCTACGCCGATCACCGCGACTTCATAGCCCACACCCGGCAGCAACAATTTCACCAGCGCGCCCGCGCCGACCATTTGCGCGATCATGTAAAACGTCGAGACCGTGAGCGTGGACAGCGAACCCATCGCGCGCACAGGCCGCGGACTCATCCGGAAGGCAAGCAGGTCGGCCATCGTGTATTTGCCGGTGTTGCGCAGCGGCTCGGCCACAAGGAAAAGCACCGTGAGATAAGCGACGAGAAATCCGACCGAATAAAGAAATCCGTCGTAGCCGTTGAAGGCAATCATCCCGGCGATTCCCAGAAAACTGGCCGCGCTCATGTAGTCGCCGCCGATGGCCAGTCCGTTCTGCCATCCCGTGATGCGACGTCCCGCTGCGAAATATGCGGCGGCGCCCGACGACCGTCGCGCGCTCCACCACGTCACGACAAGCGTCGCCGCCACAAAAAACAAAAACATCCACAGCGCCACGTGCCCCTGCGCGTCCCCATGGCTTTGCGTTGCGGCTTGCGCAAAAAGCAACGGACTCATTTCCCGAACTTTCTCAAAATTTCCGCGGCCTCACGATCCCAGCGCGCGGCGGCACGCACATAGAGCCCCGCCAGGATCCATGCCATGAAGAATTGCGAGAGAGCGAAAGCGTAGGCGACATTCACCTTGCCGAAAATTTCACGCTCCATCAGCCCTGGCGCATAGGCGACCAGCACCGGCAGCGCGAAATAATACACGATGAAGAAGAGCGTGGCCGGCACCAGGAATCTGGCCTTGTCCGCCAGCAGTCGGCGGAATGCGGCATCATGTGCGATCCGTTCCCAATCGGGCGGCTCGCCGGCCTGAGGGGAGGCGTCGGGTGGCATGCCGCGCCATATAACGCTCTGCCGGCCGCAGCGGAAAGGGCAAAAGCCTCTCGCTTCCATGTAACGAAACCGCCATCTTCCGGACGTTGCCAGCCCGCGACTCCCCGGTTCAACTCACGACGCACCATGGCTGCCGAGCCGATTCTCTCCGCCCAAAAAGTCCGCAAGCAATTCGACGATGCGGAAGTTCTCAAGGGCATTGACCTCGCCGTCGAGGAGGGCGATCTCGTTTCGATCATCGGTCCATCCGGCTGCGGCAAATCCACCTTCCTGCGCTGCCTGAATTTTCTCGAAACGCCCGACGCAGGCCGCGTCTCCATTGCCGGGATCACGATTGATTGCGGCGGGCTGGACGATCCGTTCCCGACGAATCTCAAACAACTCGCCCACGAGCTGCGCCAGCGCGTCGGCATGGTCTTCCAGCAATTCAATCTCTTCCCTCACAAAACCATTCTCGAGAATGTGATGCTCGCGCCCTGCATCGTGCGCAACCAACCGCACGAGGATGCGAAGATCAACGCGACACGCATCCTCGAAAAAGTCGGCCTCGCCACGCACAAGGACCGCTACCCCTCCACGCTCTCCGGCGGCCAGCAGCAACGCGCCGGCATCGCGCGCGCCCTCGCCATGAACCCGAAGGTGATGCTCTACGACGAACCCACCTCCGCGCTCGATCCCGAGCTCGTGGACGAAGTGCTCCAGGTCATGCGCGCGCTCGACGCCGAGGGCATGACGCAAATCGTCGTCACCCACGAAATCCGATTCGCGCGCGACGCGTCGGACTACATCGTCTTCATGGAAGGCGGCTACGTGGTCGAAATTTCCGACGAGGACGAAATTTTCACGAACCCCAAGGACGAACGCACCCGCCGCTTCCTGCGCCGCTTCATCTGACGCATGAAACGCTTTTTCGCATTCGTCCTATCGGTCCTGGTCATCCTGGCGAGCGCCCACGCCCAGGAAAAGACCCTC
This sequence comes from Chthoniobacterales bacterium, assembly GCA_050737475.1. Classification (GTDB taxonomy): domain Bacteria; phylum Verrucomicrobiota; class Verrucomicrobiia; order Chthoniobacterales; family JAATET01; genus JAATET01. Next base: position 2,782 of record JBOHXO010000096.1, on the reverse strand, counting down.
CGCTGGGGCGCCGACTCCAATAGCAACGCGCCCTACGCCTTCTACGGCCCCGGCAACGAGCTTACCGGCTACGAATACGAGATCATCACCGCCATCGCGAAGCACATGGGCCGCAAGCCCGTCTTCGTGCAGAACGACTGGGACGGTCTCATTCCCGGCCTCTCGCGCGGTCTCTACGATTGCGTGATCTGCGGCATCGAGATCACGCCCGACAAGGCCGGCGAGGTGCTTTTCTCGAACCCCTACTACGTCACGTTCGAGCAATTCGTGGATGCCAAAGGCACCGCGCCGATCAATTCGCTGAGCCAGCTTTCCGGCAAGGAAATCGGCACCCTCAATCAAACGTCCGCGCTCGCGATGCTCGAAGCCACGCCCGGCGTGATCGTCAAGACCTACAATGAAGAGGTGGACGCCTACGCCGACATCGTAAACAAGCGCCTCTTCGGCGTCCTGCTCGACTACCCCATCGCCAAATACTACGCCGCACCCAATCCGAATCTTCAATTCAGCGGCCCCGCATTCGGCCAGATCGTTTACGGCATCGCGCTCGCGAAAAACAACACCGCACTGCAGCAGGAAATCAACGCCGCGCTCAAGGAAGTGATCGCGAGCGGCGAGATGCGCGACATCCTCTCGCGCTGGGGCCTGTGGACGCCCACGATCGCCGGCGCGTTCGGCCAGCCGGAGGACCCGTCGTTGCCGGATACCGAATACAAGGCCTTCGTCGCCAGCACCGCCCCGCCGGCCACGCTCACCACGCGTCTGCTCCGCTATTGGAGCTATTGGCCGATGCTCCTCCAGGGCGCCATTCTCACGCTCGAAGTCTCGATCATTGGCATGCTCCTCGCGATCAGCTTCGGCTTCACCCTCGCCATCATGCGCGTCTTCGGCCCATGGCCGCTACGCTGGCTGGCCACGCTTTACATCGAAATCATTCGCGGCACGCCGCTCCTCATCCAGCTCTACATTATTTTTTACGGCCTCCCGAACATTGACATCAAACTCTCGCCCTTCGTCGCCGGTGTCCTCGGTCTCGGCCTCAACTACGCCGCCTACGAAGCCGAGAATTACCGCGCCGGCCTGCTCGCGATTCCTCGCGGTCAAATGGAGGCCGCACGCGCGCTCGGCATGACGCGCAACCAGGGCCTCTGGCACGTCGTCATTCCGCAAAGCTTTCGTCTCGTCCTTCCGCCCGTCACCAACGACTTCATCTCGCTTCTCAAGGATTCCTCGCTCGTCTCGATGGTCACGCTGCTCGATCTCACCGGCGTCTACAGCCGCATCGCCACGCAGACCTTCGATTATTTCGGCACCGGCCTGCTCATCGCCGCGCTCTACCTGCTCATCGGCCTGCCGTTCGTGCGGCTTGCACGCTGGACGGAATCCCGCCTCGCCGTGGTGGACGCACGCAGTTCCGGCCAGCGCCCGGGAATGTTCCGCACCGGCGGCCGCCGTCCTGCGCCCCGCGCGGCCTGACGAGATCGCATTTGCATTTTTGCTGCGGCACGCGCATGTTGTCGCTGCACAAAAAACAAAGCCCCCTTGGGCGTCGGTAGATTTGCTGGTTGGTCTTGGTAGCGCAGGAGATGCGCGACAATCCTGTGGCGATTCGAAATTCGATGGTCGAATGCCACGACAAGGGAACTCCAAAGCAAAACCAAAATGTCCACCAAACTCTACGTCGGGAATCTTTCCTTCGACACCAATGATCAGGATCTCCGCCAGGCCTTCGCGTCGGTCGGAACCGTGACGGACGTCGTCGTGATGTCCGATAAAATGTCCGGTCGCTCCCGCGGATTCGGATTCGTCACCATGTCCACGCCCGAAGAGGCGCAGGCCGCAATCAGCCAGTTCCACGGCAAGCCGCTCGACGGCCGCAATCTTACGGTCAACGAAGCGCGTCCCCGCGAAAACTTCGGCCCCGATGCACCCCGCAAGAAGTCCTTCGGCGGTGGAGGAGATCGTGGAGGCCGTCCCCCGCGCCGCTACTAGTCGCTTCGGCAATTCAATTCGAAAGCGCCCCGCCAAAACGCGGGGCGTTTTCTTTTATGGCGCGGGGCGTTTTCTTTTACGGGCGCCACTCGATTTCCCCCACGCCGGCGAGGTGATTTTCGTAAAGCGCAAGCGTGAAGAAAAAATCCGAGAGCCGGTTCATGTAAACGAGCGCATCCCTGCGGCAATCCTCGATCTGCATCGCGTCCCTCTCGGCACGGCGCGAAACCGCCCTCGCCATGTGAATGTGCGCCGCCGCGGGCGTGCCGCCTGGCAGCACGAAATTTTTCAACGGAGGCACCTGCGCCATCATGCGGTCCATCTCCGCCTCGAGCCACCGCGTTTCCTTTTCGCCGATGCGCTCGATCTTCCGAGCATCGCCGATCGTCGCGAGGTCCGCGCCGAGCTTGAATAATTGCATCTGCACGAGCCTGAGCAACTCGTCCACCTCCGGCTGTGCAGCCGAGGTTCGTGCAAGGCCGAGCAATGAATTCACCTCGTCCACCGCGCCGTAGGCAACGACGCGCGGATGCGTTTTCGGAACGCGCTCGCCGGAAAAAAGTCCCGTCGTGCCGTCGTCGCCGGTGCACGTGTAGATTTTCATCGCGAAACCGGTCGCTGGTTTTTCTCGATGGCGACGGAAATCGTCTGCCCGATTCGCAAGGGCACCGGCGCATTTCCAGTGACCTTCACGCGCACCGCAAATCGCTGGGGCAGCTGCACCCAATCAATGGTCTGCGCAATCTCGGGGATCAACTCCACGGTCGAGCCGTCCTGGATGAATACCGCC
>JBOHXO010000095.1:0-2917 GCA_050737475.1 Chthoniobacterales bacterium | reverse complement strand
AGGTCATACACCGCGATCTTTTCGTCCTTCTTTTTGTCGAGGCCATAGGCGAGCGAGGCGGCCGTGGGCTCGTTGATGATGCGCAGGACTTCGAGGCCCGCGATCTTGCCGGCGTCCTTCGTGGCGTTGCGCTGCGAGTCGTTGAAATACGCGGGCACCGTGATGACGGCCTGCGTGATCTTCTCGCCGAGTTTGGCTTCTGCGTCGGCCTTGAGCTTCGCGAGAATCATCGCGGAAACTTCCGGCGGGCTGAAACGCTTCTTCTCGCCGCCGACTTCGACTTCGATGTGCGCGTCGCCATTGGACGCCTCGACGAGCTTGTAGGGAACGCGTCCCTGCTCGTCCTTCAGTTCGGAAAATTTCCGGCCCATGAAGCGCTTGACCGAGAAAATGGTGTTCGCGGGATTCGTGACCGCCTGGCGTTTGGCCGCCTGGCCAACGAGTCGTTCGCCCGATTTGGAAAATGCGACGACGGACGGCGTCGTGCGTGCGCCTTCCGAGTTTTCGAGGACCACGGGTTCGCCACCCTCCATCACGGACATGCAGGAGTTGGTTGTGCCGAGGTCAATACCTAGAATTTTTGACATATTGGGAAATACCTCCGGCACTCTTGTAGCAAAGGACAGGCCACGATGGGCATCACATAAGCTAATTAATTTAACAAAAGGCACTTACAAATTTACGCAACGAAGAGCCGAGACCAAAAGTAGCGCAAATATGGCACACATGAGCCCAAATTCCGGCGCGGGATGCGCTAAAATGGCACAATGCGCCGCCCGCCCTTATCCCTGCTGAAATCGCCGAATGTCACCTTTTCGGACTGGCCAGATGCCGATGCGGCAGGCATTTAATTCCGCGCCATGACCATTCCCCCGAATGAACGCCGACTCTTCCTCGCCTATGTCGCGCCGTTCGCGTTGTTCATTCTCGGGTTCGGGTTGATTGACGCGGTTCATTGGGTGGCGGGAAAATCGGACCTGCTGCTCCTCGCGAAGCCGGAGTATTGGGTGTATCCGCTGCAAACACTTGTCTGCGCGGCGGTGCTGATCGTTTTCTGGAAAAACTACGACTTCGGGTCGCAGCGCGGAGTGTTGCTGGCGATTGGTGTGGGCCTCGCGGCCATCGTCATTTGGGTGAGCCCGCAGGTTTTTTTCGGACAGAAGCCGCGTCTCGAGGGATTCGATCCCACGGTTTTCAACGCGGATCGCACATTGTATGGGGCGACGGTGCTCTCGCGGTTCGCGCGGCTGGTGCTGGTCGTGCCGTTGATCGAGGAAATTTTCTGGCGCGGATTTCTCCAACGCTACCTCATTGACGAACGATTCCAGACGGTGACGATCGGCAAATACACGCCGCTGAGTTTTTGGGGAGTCGTGCTCGGGTTCACGTTGGTCCACGCGCCCGTGGATTATCCCGCCGCCGCGGTGACCGGCGCGCTTTACGGCTGGCTGACGGTGCGCACGAAATCCCTGCTCGCTCCGGTCATCGCCCACGCGGTCACCAACCTCGCGCTCGGCATCTTCATCATGAAGACCGGGCAGTGGGGATTCTGGTGAGAAAGGTCATTGGTCGGTAGTTATTGGTCATTGGTTTATGACCACGAGAGCAACTGGCCGCAGTGGGGGCAGGAGTTGCGGCTGGAATTGATCGGGCCGTTGCACGTCGGGCATTGCGTGGTGAGTTCCTTCGAGACCTGCAGACGGCCGGTCTGGGCGAGGCCCGTTTCGCCGCCGAGGAGCGTGCCGGCGTGGAAATCCCTGCCGATGCGCACGCCCTCGATGTCCTCGTAGGGCAGGTCCGCGACGAGTTGCAATCCCTGCGCGCCCGCCTCCCGTAACAACACGTCCGCTCGTGCCCGCAGCCACGGCCATGCCACCGCCACCGGCACGATGACCGCCACCGCAAGCGCCGCAAACATCGCCGCATTTCCCCAGGCCAGCGCCGCGGCGCGGGGCCCGTCGGCGGACATCGCCGCGCCGCCCACACCGCTCAACTGCGCCATCGCGCCCACGATGCAAATCACGACCGCCACCAATGCCACGCCAGGCAGCGCTCCCAACAAATGTCCGAGGTGCCGGCGTTCGCGCAGTTCCTCCTCGGCGAGACGCGTCTCGACCGCGGGGCGTCCCTGGCCGATGCGCTCGAGCGCGGGTTGCAGCATCCGGCCCAGCGAGGTCTGCCCGTGACGATGGCAGGTGTCCCACGCCTCCTGGTAATTTCCGGAGCCGACCGCATTCCCCAGCGTCTCGATCAATGCCGGCGGCGACACACGGCTCCGTCGCAGCACGAACACCAAATGCCCGAGCAGCGCCGCCGTCACGATCACCGCAATCCAAACGCAGCCCCACAGCACGGGCGCCCCGTCGGCCAGCGTCGCCCATGCCGGGCGCGCTTCAGCGGCGGGGGCGGCCTGGGCCAGCGCGGCGGTCGTCGCGCAGAGCCAGCACGTCAGCACAAGCGGCGCGCTGCGGGGTGAAAACATGCGGGTGATTCCGTCGCAAGGCCGGGCGGAGGTCCAGCATTCTTTACAGGGCCGTGATGTTTCGCGGCTTGATTTCGGGCGTGAATCGCTTAAGTGGGAGGGCTCACTTACCCTCTGCTACTATGTTTACCTGGATGCGCACCCACCAGCGCAAGCTCATGCTGGTGATTACAATTTTGACCATTGTTTCCTTCGTCTGGTTCTACAGCGACCACGATCCGAGCCGGCTGCAAAACGACGAAGCGGTCCAAATTTACAATCGCAAAGTCTCCTACAACGACTTCGTGCGCGCCCAGCGCAAGCTCGGTCTCGCGCTCAGCCTCGGCCTCACCGATTACGCCAGCGCGCTCAGCGGTGGCAACGAACAAAACACCGTGGAGTTCGCCGTCAACGCCCTGATCATCGAGCACGAAGGCCGCGCGCTCGGCCTCGTTC
>JBOHXO010000094.1:0-4078 GCA_050737475.1 Chthoniobacterales bacterium | reverse complement strand
CATGCCGACGCCGACGCTGGAGCGCAGGATGTTCGGCGTGTTGTCGGGCATGTCCACGTAGTTGGCGTCGGGAGTTTCGGTGGTGCTGATGATGATCTCGGGCGAGAGATTCTTCGGCTGGGAAAATTCCGTGGAGCCGGGCGAGAAGGGATTCGTGAGAATGGCGAGGCCGAGCGTGCTGCGGATGCGGAAGCACTGATAGCCATACCAATTGATGTAAACGAGGCGCTGCTGTTGGGAATCGGCTGCGGGAGGAGCCTGATGGGAGAATGGCCACAGGCCGCAGCCGGTGAAGGTGAGTGCGAGTGCGGCGAGAAAAAGGGATCTGGCGGTCATCGAGGTCGCTCCGTGTTACGTGATGCGGGCCGGCATATCAAGCAGCCCGGCGCGGGCATACCACTCGGCGGTTTCGGCGAGGGTGTCGCGGAGCGTGGCAAATGGACCCGACGCGAAGCGGGCGCGGAAGTCGGAACCGTCCGCCACCCAGCGGTCGGCGAAGATGTCGCGCGCGCGGTCGCGGGTGAGGCTGGGGGTGGATTCGCGCAACGCGGGGATGGCGTCCACGAATGCGCTGACGCCGCGGATGAAGAGGTGGGGCAGGGCGAGGGTTTTGCCGCGGCGGTCGAGGACGAGAGCGGCGGTTTCGATGAGTTCGAGATCGGTGATCGGGTCGGGAGCGCAGGCGGCGAGCGGGATGGCGGCGGATTGGCCGAGCCCGGCGAAAATGCCGCGGACGAGATCATGCACGGCGATCCAACTGTAGCTCTTGGGCGCGAAACCGGGCTTGATGCGGATTGGGCCGGCGGCCATGCGGAAGAGCGGGAGCGTAGCGCGGTCGCGCGGACCGAGGATCATCGGAGGGCGGAGGATGAGCGCGTCGGGGCGGATATCGCGAAGTTTTTTTTCCATCGCGAGTTTGGACTCGCCATACCACGTGATCGGCGCGTCGGGATCGGACGCGGCGCGGATTTCGCGTCCGGCGGGCGTGGGGCCGGCGGCGGCCTGCGACGAGAGCACGACGATTTTTGCGGAGGCGGGCAGGGCTGCGAGCAGGCGCATCGTGTCGTCCACGTTGACGCGAAAATAAGCGTCGCGATCGCGCGCAAAAAGGACGCCGGCGCAGTGGACGGCGTGGTCAATGTCCGGAGGCGCGGAATCGTTCCACCCGACGATGGCGAGGCGCGAGAGATCGGAGACGCCTTCGTGCGCGAGCTGACTGCGGAGCTTTGCGGGATCGCGGACGGCGGCGACGATTTCCGAGTAGCGCCCGCTGCGCAGCGCCTCGAGCAGCAGGTTGAGGCCTACGAAACCGGTCGCGCCAGTGAGGAACAGGCGCATGGTGCATCAGGCCGTGAGCGGCTTCTCGTAGATTCTCCAGGTGCGCTGGTGGAAACCGCCAACCTGCGTGCAGGCTTGCAGGATGGGCGTGTTGTTGGCCTCCATCCAGCCGAGCTCGGCAAAGGGATAGCGTTTTTTCGCCTCGGAAAATTGCTCGCGCAGCAGCCACGCGTGCAGGCCGTGGTCGCGGAATTTCGGCAGCACGCCGTAAACCATCTGGCGGCAATGCGTCATCTTGCGCGTCTTCATGCGCCAGAGGATGACGGGCAGGCGCAGCCAATGCGGCACGCGCTGGAGGCCGGCGAGGATCTGGTTGAAATCGGGCAGCGTGAGCGCGACGCCTGCGGGTTCGCCATCTTTTTCGGCGATGAGAATGATGTTCGGATCGGCGAAGGAGCGCATGTCGTCGGCTGCGCCGAGGAGGTCCTCCATCGAGATTGGGACGAAGCCCCAATTCCGCGAGAGCGTGTCGTTGTAGACCTCGTGGACGATCTCGAGTTCCTTCTCGAGTTTTTTCAAATTGATGGGGCGCAGGCGGAGCCTGGCGCGTTTTTCCGCGCGGTCGCCGAGGCGCTTGAGCCGCTCGGGGACTTCGAGGCGGTCCATCGGGAGATCGAAACCGAGGAGCTCGCGGACCTGCTCCAGGCCAGCGTCGAGAAGGAGTGGCTCGTAGTAGAACGGATTCCACGTGAGGCCGATGCAGGGCTCGGGATCGCCATTTTCCATGACGAGCAGGCCGCATTCGTCGTTGATGCTCGGGCTGTAGGGGCCTCGCATCGAGGTGAGGCCATGCTCGCGCAATGTCGCGGCGGCTTTCTCGAAGAGCGCGCGGGCGGTCTCGGGATTGTTTTCGCAATCGAAGAATCCGAAGAAGCCGGTTTTGTCGGCGTAGCGCTTGTTGTGCGAGTCGTAGACGACGGCGGCGATGCGGCCGGCGGGTTTGCCATCGCGCGTGGCGATGAACGGAAAGATTTTTCCGTGGACGCGCTGGAAGGCGGAGTCGGGCTTGAGGTATTTCGCGACGCTACCGGGAAACGGCGGGATGAAGCCCGGTGCCGTTGCGTGAAGCGTCTCCGGAAGTCTCTCGAACCGCGTGAGATCCTTCGGGGTAAGACAGGCTGAAATCGAAAACATTTTTGCGGCGACCGGGATGAGAGTAGGCGGGGTCCTCGAAGGTTCCAAGCTCGCGCGAGAGCTTTGCGAAGATTTCCAGCACGCGATCGAGGTCCGCGTCGGTATGCGTGGCCATGTAACTCGTGCGGACGATGGCCTCGCCGTAGCGGACGGCGGGATAAATGGCGGGAGTGGCGAACACGCCTTCCTCGTAGAGCCGCTGGGTGAATTGGAAGGCCTTCGCTTCGCTGCCGATGAGGATGGGCACGATCGGCGTCTGCGTGGTGCCGATCTTGAAGCCGATGGACTTGAAGCCCTCGTGCATCTTGCGGGTGTTCTTTCAAAGATGGTCAATCCGCTCGGGCTCGGCCTGGAGGATTTCCAGGGCCTTCAACACGCCGCCGACGACGGCCGGTGCGAGCGAGGCGGTGAAGATGAAGCAGCGGGCCTTGTGGCGCAGATACTCGATCACGTCGCTCTTGCCGGCGATGAAGCCGCCCATGGAGCCGAGGGATTTCGAGAATGTGCCCATCACGATGTCCACGTCGTCGTTGACGCCGAAATGATGCACGGTGCCGCGGCCGAGCGGGCCGAGCACGCCGAGTGCGTGAGCTTCGTCCACGTAGGTGAGCGCGCCGAATTCCTTCGCGGCCTCGAGGATCGGCGGCAGGTCGGCGATGTCGCCGGACATGCTGAAGACGCCGTCGAGCACGACGAGTTTGCCGCCATCGGCTGGCAGGCGCTTGAGGCGGTTGCGCAGCGAGACGGCGGAATTGTGGCGGAAGGGGACGAGTTTTGCCGGGGCGAACTGGCAGCCGTCAATGATGCTGGCGTGGTTTTCGCGGTCGCAGAGGATGGCGTCGTCGTCCTCGGTGAGCGTGGCGAGGGCGCCCTGGTTCGCGAAGAAACCGGTCGAAAAGAGGAGGACGGATTCGCGCTGCAGGTAGGCGGCGAGGGCTCCCTCGAGTTGCTCGTGGAGCTGGATGTTGCCGTTGAGCAGTCGGGAGCCGGTGCAGCCCGCGCCAAATTTACGCGACGCCTCGCAGGCCGCCTCGACGACCCGCTCGTCCTGGGCCAGGCCGAGATAGTTGTTCGACCCGATCATGATCTTGGTCGCCCCGTCGCAAATGACGTGGTTGCCGTGGGTCTCGTCGATGCGGCGGAAATAGGGGTAGAACCCCTGCGCGCGGGCATCGGCTGAGTCCCGATAGTCCCGGCACTTCTGTGTTAAGTCTTTCGCCACCTTGGGTATATTCGCTCGATCGTTCGCACGAATCCGTGCGTGTTCAACGCATTTCGGGCCAAACGCCCCCGCGTTTCAATCAAAAACGGGGCGCACTCCTGCCGGCGGCGTGTCGCCAACGGACAGCAGACAGCTTTTCGCATGCCAGTATTTGAAAGTGAAAACGGAGTGGCGGGTGATTTCGACTGGTGTGGGACGCGTCGAAGGGGGGCGTGCGCTTAAGGCGTCCCGGGGGTGGGTGTCGGAGTCGGACAGAAGCATGGAGACTCACCTCTTCCTCTTCCCAGACTCTTGGTAATCGCGATTATCTTTGCTTCCGGCAAATCCGATTTTATTACGATTTTGCTGAGATCAATCGCCAGTCGATCCGCGTCATTTTTGCTC
>JBOHXO010000093.1:0-4164 GCA_050737475.1 Chthoniobacterales bacterium | reverse complement strand
CTGCAGATGAACGTGTTCAACGAATACACCTACACGCTCGAGACGATCATCCAGGGCGGCCAGCGCAACCTGCGCATGGCGTCGGTGCCGATCCGCACGAACGAATTTCTGCGCCCGTCGCGCCTGTTCAAGAGCATCCCGGTCTACATCCAGCGTTCGATTTTCACGATCGTGCGCATCTTCGCGGTCTACAAGCCGATGCGATTTTTTGCGTGGCTCGGGGCTGCGCCGTTTTTGGTGGGTATGGCGCTGATGGTGCGCTGGGTCGCGCTGTTTTTCATCGAGGGAACGGACCGCGCGCACGTGCCAAGCCTCATCGCAGCGGCGGTGCTCGTGCTCATCGGCGTGCAAATCTGGGGGCTCGGCCTCGTGGCCGATCTCATCGCGGTGAACCGGCGCCTGCTCGAGGATATTCAATTGCGCCTGCGCCGCTCCGAATTCGACAAGAAATAATGGACAATCGCGATTTGTTCGCGCAGGAAGCCCTGCGCTGGATTCCCAAGATTCTCACGCTGCAGGATCGCAACCGCCACAGTCCGACCTATGGGTGTTTCGACCGGAATTACTGGCAATACAAAATCATAGATTTCCCGTCGGGCATGTCGCAGGAATTCGTGTGGCCGCTCGCGCTCGCGTGGGACACGGAGCTCGAGGGCAACGCGTTTTACAAGCAGGACGCGCTGCGCGAATGGGCCGAGGCCGGCATGGTCTTCGCGGCCCGGAGTGCGCATTCCGACGGCTCATGCGACGACTATTTTCCGTATGAGAAGGCTGGCGGCGCCGCGGCGTTTTCGCTGCTTGCGTGCGCCGAGAGCTACAAATTGCTCGGGCTGCAAAATTACGAGGTGCTGCAATTTTTCGAGAAACGCGCGGACTGGCTCGCGCATCACAACGAGAGCGGCCAGCTCACGAATCACCAGGCGCTCATCGTGCTGTGCCTTGATCGCGTGAGCGAAATTCTCGGCAAGGAAAAGTGGGCGAAGGCCCGCGCGGAGAGGCTCGGGAAGGTGCTGTCGTGGCAGAACGAGGAGGGCTGGTTCCAGGAATACGAGGGCTGCGATCCCGGCTACCACACACTCACGGTTTCGCTGCTCGCGCAGATTCACGAGAAGACGCCGACGCCGGAATTGAAGGATGCGCTCACGCGCGCGGTGCGGCTCGCGGCGGAGTTTGTGCATCCCGACGGTTCGTTCTCCGGAGAATATTCCAGCCGCAACACCTACAACTTTTTCCCGCACGGATTCGAAGTCTTCGGCAAACACGATTCGTCCGCGCTGGCGATCAACGATCAATTCCTTGCGGGGATTTCCGCGGGAAAAAATCCGTGCTATGCGGACGACCACATTGTCGGTCACCACACGTGGAATTACCTGCTCGCATGGCGTGATTTCGCGAAGGTGCGACCGGCGCCGCAGCCGCGCAGGGAAGGTTGCGTGCACTTTCCGAATGCAGGGTTGCTCATTGATCGCCGCGGCGGCGCTGAGCTTTACATTGCTCTGAACAAGGGCGGTGTTTTCAAATTTTTCCGCGATGGCAAACTCGTTGCGTCCGACACGCAGGTGTCGCTCGTGATCAAGGATGGCAAGCGGCGGAATGCGGTGGCGCATCTCGTCAGCGATTACGCGCACGAGATCGAAGGCGGCCGCATTGCGGTGCGTGGTGAGATGGGCTGGGCGAAGCAAAAGAAGATGACGCCGTTCAACCTCATCGTGCTGCGTCTCATCATGCTTTGCGGTGGGAAATTATTTCCGAATCTTGTGCGCAAGCTGCTGCAGCGCGTCCTGATCACGGGCAAGAAGGCGGCTCCGTTCAAGTTCGAGCGTGTGCTGGTCTGGAACGAGGGACGCCTCACCGTGAGCGATCGCGTCGAGGGGGGGGATTGGAAGGCGGTGAAGCAGGCCGGCATTGGCTGCGACCAGACCTCGATCTACGTGGTGATGAGCCGCACGTTCCAGGCGGGGCAGATGCTGCCATGGACGGACCTCACGGAACGCGTGGCGAAGCTGCAGGCTGGCGAGGCGCTGGAATTTTCGCGGACGCTGTAAGACGTGAAGCGCATCATTTCCATCGTCGTCAGTCTCGGCATCCTTGCGGTGCTGTATTGGAAGATTGATTTCGCCCGCGTCATCCCGATCTTCACGCACTGCTCGGTGTCGTGGCTCGCGGCGAGCTTGCTGATGGTCGTGCCGCTTACGCTGCTCACCGCGTTCCGGCTTTGCCAGCTCATGCCGAAGGGCCACCCGCTTGGCTTTCTCGAATCGAACCGGCTCATCCTGCTCGCGAGCGTGCTGAACCTCGTGCTGCCGTCGAAGATGGGCGACATGGCGAAGTCGGTGTTCATGGCCGACCGCGGGCACCTGCGCGGTTCGCTGGCGCTGGCTCTGGTCGTTTTCGAGAAGGCGTGCGACATGCTTTCGCTGCTCGTGTGGTGCGTGTTCGGCCTCGCGCTTTACCGGGACAAGGACGCGTTGTTTTGGGCGATGACGGCGGCGGTCGTGGCGGGATTTCTCGGTCTCGCGTTGCTGCTTGGCTCGACGCATTTCGCGAAGTTTTGCTTTGGGATGGGCGAGAAATTCGCGCCGGGGAAATTGAAGCCGAAGATCGCGACGCTGCATGCGTCGTGGGTGGAGATGCATGGCTATTTCTGGCAGGACAAGGCGAAGCTGACGCGCATCGCGGCGAACTCGCTGTTCATCTGGTTTTTGCATCTCGTGCAAATCTGGATGTTCACGATTGCGATCCGCACGGACGTGCCGTTTCTCGCGAACCTCGCGCTCTCGCCGCTGGCGATCCTCGCGGGGCTGCTGCCGCTGACGTTTGCCGGCGTGGGTACGCGCGACGCGGCGCTGGTGTTTTTCTATGCGCCCTACATGGCGGCGCCGTCGGCTGCGGCGCTCGGGGTGCTTTGCACGCTGCGGTATGTGCTGCCGGCGATTCTCGGGCTGCCGTTCCTTGGGCCGGCGATCAGCCAGATGGGCGGGCTGCAGCGGCTGCGGAGGAAATAGGACTTTGTGGGACCTATAAGTCTCATGGGATGAGGGGGCCAACTGCCGCGATACAAAAAAAGGCGCCCCGTTTCCAGGGCGCCTTTTCGAATGGTTTTAAGTTGGATTAGTTGTTTGCGGCGGAGGGCTTTTTCGGCGCGTCGGCATTCAGCTTCGCGGCGACTTCCTTGCTGAAGTCGTAGCTTTCCGAGGAATAGACCACGACGGGGATCTGGCCCATGCTCAGACCCGATTTGTCGAACACGATGTCGTATCCGGCCGTTTTGACCTTGTCGTTCACGACCTTCATGATGTCGCCGATGATTTCGCCGCGCATGCGCATGAACTGCTCCTGCAGCGCCTTTTCCTTGGTGATCTTGAAGTCGGTGGCTTCCTTGTCGAGGCTGCGCGTCTCGGTGACCTTGTCGTCGCGCTCCTTGGTTTTCACTTCCTTGGCATCCTTGCTCAACTCGGGCTTCTCGAGCTCGATATTGAGCTTGTTGATGATGTCCATGTTGTTTTTGAGCGTGGTGACGCGGTCGTCATATTCCTTCTTTGCGGAGGTGCGCTCGTCGTTGAGTTTCGCTTCGGCGTCCTTGGTCTTGTAGTAGGCAGTGAAGACACCGTTCATATCAATGGTGCCGACTTTGAGCTGGGCGTGCGCCAGTGGAGCGGTCGCGCAAAGTGAGACGGCAAGGAGGAGGGTGCGGATGGGTTTCTGGATCATGTCGTATGGGTATGAGTAGAGGGTGAAATGCCCGGAGGCAAGGGTGTTCAGACCGCCCGAGGGGCGATCCGTTCAAAATTGATAGCCAACGTTGAAGTTAAATTTGCCGGACCCGCCGTTATACTGGTCGTGAATGACGGGAATGCCGTAATCCACGCGGATGGGACCGATGGGAAGCTCGACGCGCACGCCGAAGCCGATGTCGCCGTTCACGTTCGAGGTGGAGAAGTCGTAGGAGTTGGGGTTCACGAAGCCCCAGTCCGTGAAGAGGGAGCCGCGGATGCGGGTGATGACGGGGAAGCTCCATTCGATGGTGCCGTAGGCCATGCTGTTGCCGCCGATAGGATTGCCGTCGCTGTCCTTCGGGCCGACATCGCGGTAATCGAAGCCGCGCATATTGTTCGCGCCGCCGAGGTAGAGGCGGTCGAAAATGGGGACGCCGAGGTCGACGCC
>JBOHXO010000092.1:0-2280 GCA_050737475.1 Chthoniobacterales bacterium | reverse complement strand
GGTGAAGTTCCAGTCGGTCTCGAGCACGGGCGCGACTTCGGCGATCAAGACCATCACCATCACGCGGACGGAATAACGCCGGCCGGAATGCCGGATTTTTTCGCAAGAAAAGAACAAAAGAACGAATCACCACCGTTGCGAATTGACGCCGCCGGTGGCCTCGAATACTTCCGCATCCGTATGAAGCGGGGGAGCGTGGAGATTGCTTTGTTTGCGATGGTGGTGGCGTCGAGTCACGCGGAGATCACGCTCACCGACATTCAAAATCGCAAGGCCACCGTCGAGATCGTCGCAGCCTCGGCGACGGGAATCACCGTCGAGGTCCAGGGCCGCCGCAGCCCCATCAAACTCGAGCAACTCTCCCCCGACTCGCGCACCGCGGCCATTGACTACGCAAAATCCAAAGGCGTCTTCAGCTCCTTCCCCGCCGTGAGCGTGCAGGTGAAGATCGCCTATCAACGCCGCAACAACGCCGCGACATGGTATAAGAAGGACGTAAAGCTCATCCCGTCCATGGTGATCGAGGGCATCCGCAAGATGGAGAATATCCCCGCTGCCGAGGCCACGCTCGTCGTCATCACGCACGACACGCAGGAGAAATACGTCAACCACAACGACAAGATGCAGGTCTACGCGAGCGAGACGATCGAGGTGCCCGCGTCAGCAAAGGGCGACCGTCGCGAGTTGACCTTCAAGACCGTGGAAATGACCTTCGACACCGCCCGCGACACCAGCAACGTCGGCGGCAACGAATACCGATATTACATCTTCAGCCTGCGCGACCCCGCCACCAGGCAGCTCATCAGCTTTCAGACCAGCAGCGCGAAAGTGCAGAGCTATGTCGCGAAACATCCCGAGGCCCGCGACGCCCTCCTCGCCGCGAAGCAAAACTCCGCATTCACAGAGGACTTTCCGCAGAAATAGGGGGCCATGTTACAAAACTGTCGGAAATTAAATTGACTTCAGGAGTCCCCGAAATCTAAGGTCCGCGCCATCAGCAGTTTCCATATCTCCTGACCAACCAATAAACATGAAAAAACTTACACTCTCACTCCTGCTCGGCGCTGTGATCGCCACCGGTTCCGCGTTTGCCGGCACCGAAGCCAAGACCTTCAAGGACAAAGTCGTCGTCGAAGACACCTGCCTGTTCCGCGACACGGAATTCCAGGTGGATGCCTTCTACAGCGGCTTCTACGGCGGAAGCGGATCGAAATTCAGCACCGGTTCCGGCGGCGGCCTCGGCCTGAATTTGTTCCTCTGGAAATACATCGGCTTCGGCTACGAGGCCCAGTGGTATGACAACAATGGCACCGCAGAGCACCTTCCCCTCGGCGGCAGCATCTTCCTCCGCTACCCGATCTGCTCCATCAACCTCGCGCCCTACGTCATGGCGGGCGGCGGCGTTGCTTGGGACGGCGACTGCATCGGCTACGGCAACGTGGGTGCCGGTCTCGAGTATCGCTTCACCAAAAACATCGGCATCTTCGCGGACGGCCGTTATTACTACGGCGTCTGGGGCGGCGACGTGAGCGCAGCCAACCTGCGCGCCGGTCTGCGCTTCTCGTTCTAAAAGCGAGCCAGCCAAAATTCAAAACGCCGTCCTGTGAAAGCGGGACGGCGTTTTTTTGTTACCCTATCACTAATGCGGTCCTTGCATGACGCAAGGCGATGCTAAGGAAACTCCCTGATTGACCGCTTCGAGTGGATACACTATTTCTGGCGCCGCATTAACCAACTATCTCCAATGAAAAAACTTACACTCTCCCTGCTGCTCGGCGCGATCATCGCCACCGGTTCCGCATTTGCCGGCACCGAAATGAAATCGTTCAAGGAAAAGGTCGTCGTTGCACCCGAATGCAGGTTCCGTGACATGGAATTCCAGGTGGACACCTTCTACACCGGCTTCTACGGCAGCAAGAACTCCGCATTCAGCACCGGTTCCGGTGGTGGTGTCGGCCTGAACTTCTTCTTCGCGAAATACTTCGGCATCGGCTACGAGGCCGCCTGGTATGACAACAACGGCACCGCCGAGCATCTTCCGCTCGCCGGCAACTTCTTCCTCCGCTACCCGATCTGCTCGCTCAACCTCGCGCCTTACGCGATGGTCGGCGGCGGCGCAGCTTGGGATGGCCAGTGCCTCGGCTACGGCAACGTGGGCGGCGGTCTCGAATACCGCTTCACCAACAACATCGGCCTCTTCGCCGATGGCCGCTACTTCTACGGCGGCGTGGGCAATGTCGGCAACTTCCGCGCCGGCCTGCGCTTCTCGTTCTAAAAAGC
>JBOHXO010000091.1:0-5494 GCA_050737475.1 Chthoniobacterales bacterium | reverse complement strand
AGCTTGTCCTTGTCGCGGGTGACCTTGATCACGTCGCCGACCTTGATCGTGCCTTTGAGCAGCTCCTCGGCCATCGGGTCCTCGAGATAACGCTCGACCGCGCGGCGCATCGGACGCGCGCCATAGGCGGGGTCGTAGCCTTTTTCGATGAGGAGTTCGTGCGCGGGCTGATCGAGTTCGATGTGGATCGATTTGTTCTTGAGCCGGGTCACGACCTTGCTGACCTCGAGGTCCACGATGCGAACGAGATCGGGCTTCGTGAGCGTGTGGAAGACGATGATGTCGTCGAGGCGGTTCAGGAACTCGGGCTTGAAGACGCGCTTCGTTTCCTCGAGCACCTTGTCGCGCATGTTGTCGTAATTGTCGTCGAGCTTGGGCGCTCCGAAACCGAGCGACGTCTGCTTCTTGATCACCTCGGCGCCGGCGTTCGACGTCATGATGATGATCGTATTGCGGAAATCGATTTTCCGGCCGAGCGAGTCGGTGACCTTGCCTTCCTCCAGAATCTGGAGCAGCAGGTGCATCACGTCGGGGTGCGCTTTTTCGATTTCGTCGAACAGCACAACGGAATACGGGCGACGGCGCACGGCCTCGCTGAGCTGGCCGCCTTCCTCGTAACCGACGTAGCCCGGAGGCGAGCCGATCAGGCGCGAGGCGGTGAACTTCTCCATGTATTCGCTCATGTCGAGCTGGATGAGCGCGTCGGCGTCGCCGAACATGAACTCGGCCAGCGTGCGGGCGAGGAAGGTTTTTCCAACGCCGGTCGGGCCGAGGAACACGAACGAGCCGATCGGGCGGCGCGGGTCCTTGAGATCGGCGCGCGAGCGTCGCAGGGCCTTGCTGATCGCGACGACGGCTTCGTTCTGGCCGATCACCTTACCCTTGAGCTCCTCGTCCATCGCGAGGAGTTTTTGCATCTCGCCCTGCTCCATGCGGCGGAGCGGCACGCCGGTCCACTTCGAAAGGACGTGCATGATGTCGTCCTCGGTGACATGGACTTCCTGCTCCTCCTTCTTCGTGCGCCATTCGGCGAGCACGGCGTCGAGCTTGTCCTTGGCCTGTTTCTCGGCATCGCGCAACGAGGCGGCTTTCTCGAAATCCTGCGCCTTGATGGCGGCTTCCTTGTCGGTCTTGATGACTTCGATCTCAGCCTCGATGTCCTTGACGTTCGGCGGACGCGTCATGGCGCCAATGCGGGCGCGGGCGCCGGCTTCGTCCATGATGTCAATCGCCTTGTCCGGCAGGAAACGGCCGGTGAGGTAGCGGTCGGAAAGTTTCGCGGCGGCCTCGATGGCTTCGTCACTGATCTTCGCCTTGTGGTGCTGCTCGTATTTCGGGCGGATGCCTTTGAGAATGAGGATTGTCTGCTCGACGGTGGGCGGCTCGACCTTGACGGTCTGGAAGCGGCGCTCGAGGGCGGAGTCCTTCTCGATGTATTTGCGGTATTCGTTGAGCGTGGTCGCGCCGATGCACTGGAGCTCGCCGCGGCTGAGTGCGGGCTTGATGATGTTGCTCGCGTCCATCGCGCCCTCGGCGGAGCCGGCGCCGACGATCGTGTGCAATTCGTCAATGAAGAGAATGACGTTTTTCGTGCGGCGAATCTCGTCCATCACGGCCTTGATGCGCTCCTCGAACTGGCCGCGGTATTTCGTGCCGGCGACCATCAATGCGAGGTCGAGCGTGATCACGCGCTTGTCGCGGAGCAGCTCGGGCACGCTGCCGGCGATGATTTCCTGGGCGAGGCCCTCGGCGATGGCGGTCTTGCCGACGCCGGCTTCGCCGATGAGCACGGGATTGTTTTTTGTGCGACGGCAGAGGATCTGGATGACGCGTTCGATTTCGTCGGCGCGGCCGATGACGGGATCGAGCTCGGCCTTGCGGGCCATCTCGGTGAGGTCGCGGCCGAACGCGCGCAAGGCGGGGGTCTTGCCGTCCTTCTTGCTGCCCGAGCCGGGCTCGGTGGGGATGGATTCGCCGCCGCCTTCCTCCTGCGCGGAGAAATTCGGGTCGAGTTCCTTCAAGATTTCGTTGCGAGTGCGTTCGATGTCCACCTCGAGGCTCTTGAGCACGCGCGCGGCCACGCCTTCGCCCTCGCGGAGCAGGCCGAGCAGGATGTGCTCGGTGCCGACGTAGCTGTGCTGCAGCGCTTTCGCTTCCTTGCTGGCGAGCGCGAGGACTTTCTTCACGCGGGGCGTGTAGGGAATGTTGCCGACCATCTTGGTCTCGGGCCCGGAACCAACCTGTTTCTCGACTTCCATGCGCACGGTTTCGAGATCGAGCCCCATTTTCTGGAGCACGTTCACGGCGACGCCCTGGCCGAGTTTGATAAGGCCGAGCAGCAAATGCTCGGTGCCGACGTAGTTGTGGTTGAACCGGTCGGCTTCCTTGCGGGCGAGAGCGAGCACCTGCTGGGCTCGCGGCGTGAAGTTATTCATCATTGGGTTCCTTTGTGGCTTCGGTGATCGGCACTTTCGAGGTATCGGGCACCGGAAGCTGCTTCAGTTTCGCTCGGATTAGTTCCGCCCGCAAGGCGTCGCGCGCCTCAGCGGTCATTTTCTGTCCCTGCGCTCCCTTCTGCAAATGGGCCGGCTGTGTCTCGATGAACAGCTCGTCAATCATCATGCGGGCGCGATCCGGGAACAGGCCGAGATCAATGCCGAGCTTGATGATGGAAAGCAGATTCAACGCCTCCTTCGAGGTCATGCTGTGGGCGTTGCAGAGGATGCCGAAGGCGCGGCCGACCTGGTCGAGCACGGTCGTGGAGCGGCGCTCGACGAGCGTCTGGCGGGCGTTTTCCTCGTGCTCGATGATGTGGAGAATCACTTCGTTGAGCCGCGCGATGATCTGCTCCTCGCTCTCGCCGAGGGTGGTCTGGTTCGAGACCTGGAAAAGATTTCCCATGGCCTCGGTGCCTTCGCCGTGCAGGCCGCGGACGGCGAGGCCGATCTTGTTGACCGAGTTGATGATCTTGTTGATCTGGTCGCCCATCACGAGGCCGGGCAGATGGAGCATGGCGGAGGCGCGCATGCCGGTGCCGACATTCGTGGGGCAGGCGGTGAGGTAGCCGAGCTCCTCGTGGTAGGCGAAGTCGAGCACGCTGCTGAGCTCGGTGTCGCATTTGTCCACCATCGCGAAGGCCTCGGTGAGCTGGAGTCCGCAGCGAATCGCCTGCATGCGCAGATGATCCTCTTCATTGACCATGAAGCTGAGGGTCTGCTCCACATTCATCACCACAGCGCTTCCCGCGCCCTTGGCGGCATGTTCACGGCTGATCAAGTGCCTCTCTACGAGCACCTGCCGTTCCAACGCGGTGAGCTCCGTCAAATTCTGTGCGTAGGCGTCGTGCATTTCCGGCAGCGACTCGAGCGCGGGGCGGATGACGCCGAGTGTTTCCATGCGCTCGGTACGCTTGGCCCAGCCGGGGAATGCGGCGCGGGAAAGATTCCGCGCAAGGCGGATGCGGCTGCTGACGACGATCTGCCTGTGCGGGCCGTCGCCGGAGAGCCATTCGCCGGTGTTCGCGATGATGCGGGAAAATTTCATGCCGCAAACTCCGTCTCGATGCGGCGGATTTCGTCGCGAAGATCCGCGGCCTTTTCGTATTGCTCGCTCGCGACGGCGTCGTCGAGGTCGGCCTGGAGCGTCTTGATTTTTGCAGTGAGCTCGCGTTTTTTCGCGCGATTGCCGGGCGCCTTGCCGACGTGGACGACGCCCTTGTGCATGTTCGCGAGCATTGCGGAGAGCCCGTCGGCAAACGTCGCGTAGCACTCGCTGCAGCCGAGGCGGCCGGTCTTTTTGAAGTCGGCCTGCGTGAATCCGCAGACGGGGCATTTCTGCGCGGCGGGACCTTTTTCGAGTTGTTGCGCGGCGCCGAGGCCGAGCAGGAGGTCGGCCAGCGCGAAGCCGGTGGGATCGTTCACTCCCTTGGACTTCGAGCAGGATTCGCAGAGGTTCACCTTCTGCATCTTCCCCTCCACGATCTGCGTGAGGAAGACGGTGGCGTCCTTCTCACCGCAAACGTCGCATTGCATGCCTAATCAATCACAGTGCCCGTGCCCTGTGTCAACTCATGGAAGCGTGTCATAAGCCGCTTCGTCACCGGGCCCGGCCTGCCGTCGCCGATGTCGCGGCGATCGAGCGTGACGACGGGAATGATTTCCGCCGCGGTGCCGGTGAGAAAACATTCGTCGGCCGTCCACAAATCGTAGCGCGTGATGTCCGGCTCGCTGATGGAAATTTCAGCCTCCGCGGCCAGTTCGAACACGACCGCACGCGTGACGCCCGCGAGCGCGCCGGAGGAAATTGGCGGCGTGTAGATTTTGCCGTTCTTTACGATGAACACATTGTCGCCGGTGCATTCCGCGACGTAGCCCTGCTCGTTGAGCATGAGGCCTTCGCCGGCGCCGGCGTTCTGCGACTCGATTTTTGCGAGGACGTTGTTGAGGTAGTTGAGAGACTTCACCATCGGGCTGAGCGAGCCATGCGGGATGCGTCGCGTCGCGCACGTCACGACCATCAGGCCGTTCTCGTAGGCCGAGTCCGGGTAGAGCGTGATCTTCGCGGCGATGATGATGATCGTCGCCTTCGGGCACAGCGCGGGATTGAGGCCGAGGTCGCCGTCGCCGCGCGTCACCACGAGGCGCACGTAGCCGTCGCGCAGATCGTTTTTCTTGATCGTCTCGATGGTCGCGGCGGTCATCGCGGCCTTGTCAATCGGGATGGTCAGGCAGATCGCGCGCGCGGAGTCGTAGAGGCGGTTGATGTGCTCCTCGAGGCGGAAGACGCGGCCGTTGTAAAAACGGATGCCTTCAAAAACGCCATCGCCGTAAAGCAGGCCGTGGTCGAACACGGAAATCTTCGCGTGCTCCTTCTCGTAAAACTCACCGTCAATATGGACCTTCATTCGAAATGGGTCGCGCCTTGTCGCGCGGGAGGGTGAATATGCACGCGCTCCACCGGGGTGACAAGGCCGTGTTGCTTAGGAATGGCCGTTGGTGCTTGCGTAGGCCGTGAGCACGCGTGCCAGCTCCTCGCGCCGCAGCGGCTTCGTGAGGTAATCGTCCATTCCCGATTCCATGCACCGCTCGCGGTCGCCGACCATCGCATCGGCCGTGAGCGCGACGATGGGCATGGCGCGGCCGCCTTTTTCCTTTTCCTTCGAGCGGATGTGACGCGTGGCATCGAGGCCGTCCATCACGGGCATCTGCACGTCCATGAGCACGAGATCGAAAATATTGGTGTCGAGTTTTTCGAAGCATTCCGCCGCGCTGGCTGCCACCGCCGTTTCCGCGCCGAGCTGCTGCAGCAGATGCGTGGTGAGGCGGCGATTGAGCGTGTTGTCGTCCACGACGAGCACGCGCGGCGTGTGGCCTGCGAATTTTTCGCGCCGGTCCAGTGAGTAAAGTTCCATTTCCGGCCCGCTCGACGGCCCCTTGAGTTGCTCCGCTGTCGGCACCAGCGCCGGCAGGTCCAGATAAAACGAGCAGCCGGGTTC
>JBOHXO010000090.1:0-5912 GCA_050737475.1 Chthoniobacterales bacterium | reverse complement strand
GTTCGAACCGGGAGGCGCCTGGCCCGGGTCAATCGTGAGGGCGTTCGCGGAGTAGAGGGCGCTTTGATAAGTGACACGGTTAAACTGGACGTAGGCTGTCGTGCTGCTCCAGACCGGCCAGCTGTTGAAGAAGCTTGTGCGTTCGGTCCACATGCCCTGGTATTTCGAGGCGATGACGGATTCCTTGCCGGTCGGGACCAGGTAATTCAGCCAATGGATGGCGGGCACGTATTGGATGGCGTAAACCCAGGCCGGGTCGTCGTCGAAGTAGGTGCCGTAGGTGAAGTTGTCGCCCCACACCATCGAGGCTCCGGCGGCGGTGAACACCGAGGGGTGCACGTCCTCGTTGAGATCCTGCCAGTATTCGTTGACCGTCCGGCTTTCCATCGCGTAGCCCATCGCGCCGGCGGCGGTCATTTGCGAATCGTTCATCATCGCGCCGAGGAGATAGAGGCCGACCCACGAGTTCATGGCCTCGGAGCTGGATTCCTGGTTTTCGCCGTTGGCGCTGCTCATGCCGCCCGCGTTCGAGTGGCCCTCCCAGACGTCGAACGTGCGCAGGAACGGCAGCGACGTGTCGGTGCGGTCGTAGTTCGCGAAGGCCTTGACGATCTTGCGCATCATCGGGCCGTAGTTCGTCAGGAAAGTTTTGTCGTATTTGCCGAGGAGCGCGGCGGCGGTCGCGAAATAACCGTAGTGGAAATGCAGGTCGTTGAAGGCCTGCGAGCCGTAGCTGGCGTCCCAGCCAATGATCGCCTTCCAGCCGGCGTATTCCGCGAAGTAGCCGTTGGCTTCGCCGGGGGTGTAGGTGAGCCAGTTTTGCAGCGCGGTGGTGAGCGCGGTCTTGAGGCGGTTGAAGTTCGTCGTGTCGCCCATTTCATTGGCGAAGGTCATCATCTGGCCGCAGAGGGTGAGGCCTTTGCCCGAGCCGTAGGTCTCGCCGAGCATGTTGCCGGGATTGAAGCCCGTGAGATAGGTGCTCATGCGCGACGGCGAGAACTCGTTCGTCAGGCCGAGCTGCTGCGGGGCGGGCAGGACCGGCACGATGCCCGCGAACGGGAAGTCGAGCTGGAAGCTACTGCCGATGGCGGTCTTCATCAAGCCGCGCTGGGTGTTGTAGGTGTAGCTCTGGTAGCTGAAATTTGGCGTTGTCGTGCGCCAGTGGTGCGGGATGAAGCCCTGGATGGTCTGGGTGTTGGCTCCCTTCATCGCGGTCGCCGTGATCGTCCACGTCGTGCGCACGCGGTTGTTTGCCGGCTCGTAGGCCCAGGTCAATTGAGTGTCCGTGGGGCGTGCGTAGGCGTAGGTCTGGAAGGTCGAGAGGTTGCTGATGGCGGGCAGGTAGCCGATGACCATGTAATTGCCGCCGGCGAGATTGGGCTCGACGTAGGTGGTCGCGCCGGTGCCGCCGACGGTGCAGACGGTGTTGTCGGGGAGGAAGACGCCGTAGTTCTTGCCGCCGACGGTCATGGCGAACGAGGTCGCGGTGAACTGGCCGCCGGTGACGGTGATCGGTGCGCCGGCGGTGTCGTAGAAAGTGGTGGTCGCGCCGAGGACGAGCTTCGGATTCATGTTCGTCCAGCGGGTCCATGTGAACGGCACGCCGCGCACCATGGTCACCTGCAGGTTGTGACCGTTGGCGTCGGGCATGCTGAAGTCCACGTTCCAGTCGCCCCAATTGTTGACGACGGTATTCGAGGCGACGAGGTCACCGCCGAAGCGGCCGACGGGGTTGCTTGCATCGCTTTGGAAGATCTGGTCGGCGGAGATGAAGCCCCACGATGCGCCGGTCGTGTCCACGACCTCGACGTGCGCGGTCTGGCCGGTATAGGGAGTGAGGTCCCACGCAACCCATTGGAGGGCGGTGGAGTTCACGCCGGAGGCGGCGAGAACGGTGCTGCCGCCGATGACGAGGCGCACCTGGGTCGCGGTCGTGTTGCCGCCGCAAATCTGGAAGTGAAGGTAGTGCTTGCTGACGGTGAAGTTCGGCAGGACGAGGGTGCCCTGCACGCTGTTGCCGCCGTCGCGGGTGTTCGCCAGGCGCGTGCTGGAGAGATTGGTGAGGCCGCTGCCGGTGGAGGGCGGCGTGGCGAAGGCGGTGCCCACGGTATTGCTGATCGTGGTGCCGGCCGGGTAGCCGCTTTCGAAGTCGGCGATCACGACGTCCGCCGCGGGGAAGCCGTAGGGAATGTCGCCCTTGACCGAGAGCTTCGTGCCCTTGTCAATGGTCCCCTGCGGATCGCCATTGGGGTTGGCCGCCTTCCACGTGTTGGGATAGTAAACGTCGAAGCCGTAGCTGATGGGATCGAGCATGCCCGGGATGAACCACATGTTGCCGCCGTAGAGATCCTGCTGCAGCACGTACTGCGTGTTGCCATCCGGGCCGGGATTATACGAGCGGTTCGCGATGAGGAGATCCGACCACCAATGGTTCGTCGGGATCGGCTTGCCGGCCTGGGCGGGGTCGAGGTGAAGGAAGCTGAAGAACTGCGCGACCTGATTCTGCGGCATCGCGTAATAGCTGTCGGTCGTCGCTTCCGCCGCCGGCACCGAGTCCGCGTAGGAACCGGAACCCACTGGCACCGCGTTCTGAGCGCTGGCGTTGAAGGCTTGAGCAAGGACGAGAAGACCCGGAAGAATGGCATTTCTGGCATGCTTCGCGAGTGAGGGAGTTGGGAGGTTCATGGTGGGAAGGGAGATTGGGAATGAATGGTTCGAGGCCAGCCTGGGGCTATCCGACGAACAACTGAATGGATATGAGGAGGGAATGGACACGTTTCCTTTTAGGGGAAGGACGCAGGTCTATGGGGGACAGTCCGTTAGCTAGGTTGCGTATGGGAAATGTCACTAATGGGAACAGTGAACCCTTCACTTTTTAAAGGGAATCAGGCACGAATTTCCCTGGCAATTTCCAGAGCACGCGCGAGGTGCGATTTCATGTCGTCGCTCCAACCGTCAGCTCGCTGCCGGCACCAGCTTTCTGCTGCTGCGTTATGAGAGAATATCCGCGCGCGCACCACAGGACGCCCGCCAGCGGGATCGCCATCATCCTGTTTAGTTGACACTCTCCGCCTGCTCACGGATCGTCTCCGGCTCGCGATGTCCATCGAACGCACCCGTAACTTCTGCATCATTGCCCACATCGACCACGGCAAGACCACGCTCTCCGACCGCCTGATGGAATCCACCAACACGATTTCCGAGCGCGAGAAGGAGGATCAATTGCTCGACTCGATGGACCTCGAACGCGAGCGCGGGATCACGATCAAGTCCCATCCCGTCGCGATGAAATACCGTGCGGACGACGGCCTTGATTACCGGCTGAACCTCATGGACACGCCCGGCCACGTGGACTTTACCTACGAAGTCTCGCGCAGCCTCGCCGCGTGCGAAGGCGCGCTGCTCATCGTGGACGCTGCGCAAGGCGTCGAGGCGCAAACCGTCGCGAACGTCCACCTCGCCGCGAAGCAAAACCTCACGATCATTCCGGTCATCAACAAGATTGACCTGCCGAACGCCGACCTGCCCTCGGTCCACAAGCAGCTTGAGGACATCCTCGCCATCCCGGCCGACGAGGCGATCCACGCAAGCGCGAAAGCCGGCATCGGCATCCACGAAATCCTGGAGGCCGTCGTGAAACGCATGCCGCATCCGCCGAAGAACGAGGACGAAATTCTTCGCGCGCTCGTTTTCGATTCCGTCTTCGACGGCTACCGCGGCGTGATCGGTTACGTGCGTGTTTTCTCCGGCCGCCTCTCCGCGGGCACGCCGGTGAAGCTGATGTTCACGAACAAGAACTACGAGATCAAGGAGGTCGGCGTCTTCACACCGAAGATGTTCGCCTGTCCCGAGCTTGTCTCCGGCGACGTCGGCTACTTCATCGCGAACATCAAGACCACCGCCGAAATCAAGATCGGCGACACGCTCACCGATGCGCGCAAGCCCGCCACCGAGCCCCTGCCCGGCTTCCAGGAAGTCCATCCCATGGTCTTCAGCGGGATATACCCGATCAACACCGCCGACTTCGAGCACCTCAAGGCCGCGATGGCCAAGCTCCAGCTCAACGACGCGGCGTTCGTCTTTTCCAGCGAATCCTCCGTCGCACTCGGCTTCGGTTTCCGTTGCGGATTCCTCGGCCTGCTCCACATGGAGATCATCATCGAGCGCCTCCGCCGCGAATACGACATGGACATCATCTCGACGTATCCAAGCGTCATCTACGAGGTCCAGAAAACGAACGGCGAACTCGTCGAGGTGGACAATCCCGCGAACCTTCCCGACATGAGCATCATCGAGGAAATTCGCGAGCCCGTCGTCGAGTGCTTCGTGATGGTGCCGAACGAAAACATCGGCGACATGATGCAGCTCATCATGGAAAAGCGCGGCACGGTGGATCACACCGAGAGCCTCGATACCCGCCGCGTGATGATCACGGCCATGATCCCGCTCAACGAAATCCTCGTGGACTTCCACGACAAAATCAAAACGCTTACCCGCGGCTACGGCAGCATGGACTATGAGCCGAAAGGTTATCGGGCCTCGAATCTCGTCAAGCTCGACCTCCTCGTGAATGGCGAGCCCGTGGACGCATTCAGCTCGATCGTCCACCGCGACAAGGCCGAATTCCGCGGCCGTGCCATCGCCGCGAAACTCAAGGAAGTGATTCCGAAGCAGCTTTATCAGGTCGCGATCCAGGCGGCCATCGGTGGCAAGATTGTTGCTCGTGAAAGCGTAAGCGCCATGCGCAAAGACGTGACCGCCAAGTGCTACGGCGGTGATATTACGCGAAAAAGGAAATTACTCGAGAAGCAGAAGGAAGGCAAAAAGCGGATGAAATCCATCGGCTCGGTGAACATCCCGCAGGAAGCCTTTATTCAGGTGCTGAAAACGAACTAAGGCGCAACCCACTGGACCAAGGACAAAGGCTCCCATGCTTTTCAACTCCTTCCAGTTTGCGCTCTTTTTTCCGATAGTCGTCGTCCTTTATTATCTTGCGCCATTCGCCTGGCGCTGGGCGATTCTCGCCGCGGCGAGCTGCTACTTCTACATGGCCTTTGTGCCAGCCTACATCCTCATCCTGCTGGGGGTGATCGTCATTGATTATACGGCCGGGTTGCTGATCGAGCCGCGAAAGGGTTGGGCGCGCAAGGCCCTTCTCGGGACGAGTCTCTTCGCCAATGTCGGACTGCTGGCCTACTTCAAGTATTTCAACTTCCTCACGTCGAACGTCCATTCCCTGGCGCAGGCCATCGGCTGGAACTATCCGCAGCAGATTCTCAACGTGATCCTGCCCATCGGCCTGTCCTTTCACGTCTTCCAGTCCATGAGCTACACCATCGAGGTGTATCGCGGCACGGAGCGCGCGGAGCGTCACTTCGGCATTTACGCGTTGTATGTGCTGTTCTTTCCGCAATTGGTTGCCGGCCCCATCGAGCGTCCGCAAAATCTGCTCCACCAGTTTCGGAAGCACCACCGCTTCGACTACGACCGTGCGGTCTCCGGCCTGCGGCTGATCCTGATCGGCCTCTTCAAAAAAGTGGTCATCGCGGACCGCCTCGCGCTGGTCGTTGATTCCGTCTACGCAAATCCCGCCCAGCACTCGAGTCTCGAGCTGCTGCTGGGCACGTATTTCTTCGCCTTCCAAATCTACTGCGACTTCTCGGGCTACAGCGACATCGCGCGGGGAGCGGCCCGCCTGCTGGGCTTCGAGCTGATGGTCAATTTCAACGCCCCCTACCTCGCGCGCTCCGTCGCGGACTTCTGGCGGCGCTGGCACATCTCGCTGTCCACGTGGTTTCGCGACTACGTCTACGTGCCGCTTGGCGGGAACCGGCTCGGCGCCTGGCGTCAGGCCATCAATCTGTTTGTCGTCTTCCTGCTCAGCGGCCTGTGGCACGGCTCGGCGTGGACGT
>JBOHXO010000089.1:0-5705 GCA_050737475.1 Chthoniobacterales bacterium | reverse complement strand
CCCCAGGTGACCTGCGCCCCGCTCAGGTAGCTGACGGTGCGATTGCCGTTATAGGATGAAAACCCGCCGTCGCCGAGCCATTGGATCTGCCTGCCGCCGGTGCCGGCCGTGAGCGCCGGGACCGTGGAGCTGCCAAACTCCAGCATGCCGCCGTTGAAGATGATGTTCGTGCTCGTGGAGAGCGCGTTGTTGATCCCGTAACGAAGCGTGCCGCCGGCGATGGTGGTGGAGCCGGTGTAGGTATTCGCCTTGTCAAGGACGACCGTGCCGGGGCCGGTGACCTTGAGATTGCCCGAGCCACTGAGCACGCTCTCCCAATACATCAATTGGAATCCGCCGGCCGGCACGTCGAGCGTGCTGGTCGTGCCGGTTTTCAAGGTCGCGTTGGGATAGATGGTCAGACTGCTTTCCGTGCCACCGTTGACCTGCAGCGTGCCCCCGCCGAGCTCGAACAAATAGCTGGTCGGCGAGCCCAGGACGATGCCCGCACCGGAGACGTCGTTCACGGAAAGCGTGCCGCCCAAAAGGTGATATTCCGGCGTGCCCAGATTGAACTCCAGGTAGGCATTATGAATATTCACCGTGCCACCGTTTTGGTTCACGATGCCCTTGCTCGCGGCATTGTTTCCGAGGCGGAGGTTGTAGCCGGCATTGACGATGCCGCCGGCGTTGACGTTGAGCGTGCCGTATCCGGCGTCGCCCACGACAAGGGCGCTGTTCGCGGTCGCGAGGGTTGCGGAATTGCCGCCGACGTTGACCGTGCTGGTCACCCCGGTCGTTTCACCAATATCGATGAAGGCTCCGGTGGTGACGTTGCCGCCATTCAGAACGTTGAGAACGCCGGTGCCGTCCACGGTCATCGTCGACGAGAGATTCCATCTCGATCCCGCGCCCGTCACGGTGGCTGTCGCCGCACCACCGCCGCCACTGGCGCCGATCGTGCCGTTCGTCGTGCTCACCACACCGCCGCCGCTGATCATGCCTGTCATGGTTCCCGCGCCGGCGAACGACACGCTGCTCGCCGCATACGTCGAACCAACGCCGTCCACGGTGAAGCTGGCAGTGTGCGTGGCGGTCGGCGAAAAAGTGGAAGACCGGGTCATGGTGACCGCGCCGCCGTTCAAGACCGAGAGCGATCCATTGCCCCCGGACACGATGGACAAGGTCGTGCCGCTCGTGTTCGCGGGATTCCAAAGCGAGCCGGCGCCATCAACGACCACGCTGCCCGTCGTCCCCGAAGCCCCGCCGAGCGTGGCCGAGGTGTTTTTTACGGAGCCGCCATTCTCGATCCGCAACGTCGCATCCGCAGCCGACCCCACGCTCATCGTCGAGGCTGATGCGCTCGCGACGCCGATGGACGCCCCGCTGCCTTTCACGGAAAGCGTGCCGCCGGAAATCGTAGTCGCGCCGATGTAGGTATTCGCGCCCGACAAGACAATCGTGCCCGCGCCGGTTTTCGTGAGGCCCGTCGCCGCGCCCGCGATCACCGACGAAATCGTCTGCGTGCCCGTGCTGCTGTCGATCGTGGTGGACGCGTTCAGCGTGAGCGTATTGCCCGAGACAATGTAGCCGTCGGTGCCGAACGAAAGCCCCGTCGCGGTGATCGGCTCGCTGAGCGAAACCGTGCCCGCGGTGCCGGTGAAGAAGGCCGTGTCGAGCGCGAGGTTGTCCCATGCCTGGAAGGGCGGCAGCAGCCCGGAGTCGAGCGTCCAGTCGAGCTCTGTCGTGTCCCAGGTGCCGTCGCCGCCGATCCAGTAAAGGTTGGATGCGGACTCCGCGCGCGGCAGCATCCCGGCAACGCCGCACAGCAATACGACGTGGAAAAAACAGGACTTTAACCGCAAGGAATAGGACATGAGGGGCGGGACTGTATTCCCCGCCCGCAACGTTGTCTCTAGGAGGGCGAACGGTTTTTTCTCTAGGAGCTTTTCCTAGACGGATTGCAAGTCACTATCCGGTTTTTCCCCGCGGATCGCCTCCGCAGGCCACTCGACAATGAATGCCGCCCCCTCGCCCGCGGTGCTCTCGACATAGAGCGTGCCGCCCATCGCAAGCACGAGTTTGCGCACGATGAACAGGCCGAGGCCCGAGCTGGATTCGCCGGCGGTCGGGCGGTTCGCGGCTTTCGAAAAGCGTTTGAAAATGCCGGCCAGCTCGCGATCCCGAATCCCAGGGCCGCTGTCCGCCACCACCAGCATGCTCCCCAAAAAACTCTGGCACAACCGCACCTCCACCGTCCCGCCGGACGGCAGGAACTTCAACGCGTTCGACACGAGATTCGACACGACGAACTTGAGCCCGTCCGCATCCACGAGATGCATCATCTCCCGGCGCGGGCGCGTCACCTTCAACACGATGCCTTTTTCGTTCGCCGCGATTTCGTAATGGCGGCACATGTCCGCAACGAGGTTTCCCACGTCCGCTTTCACGAAGCCCACCGAGCGCTGGCTCGCACGCTGCAGGTCGAGCAGTCGCCCCATCATTTCCACCGCCTCGGCGCTCGTGCGCTCGATCTCGCCGAGCAACTCGTTGCCCTCGGCGGCCGATAAATCCAGCCCCGCCCAGCGCATGTGCCTCGCGAGCGTGCGTATTCCCGACACCGGTCCGCGCACGTCGTGCGCCACGATGCTCACCGCATCCGTGAGTTCCTGGTTGATGCGCTCGAGCTGCTGCGTGCGCTTCGTCACCTTGCGTTCCAACTCCTCGTTGAGAGCATGCAATTCCTTCACGTGCCCGTCGCGCTCGCGAATCACGGTGACGAAACCAAACACGAATACCGCCGCAAATCCCAGGAACAGCAGTGCCGCGACGACTTCTCCGCGCGTCAGAAAAAAGACCAGCAGGACACCGGCCAGCCCAAGGGCGAGAGCGACCGCCGCGATGCGCACCCGCTTCATTCCCGGCGTCTCAGCGGTCCGCCACACCGCCCGGAAATCGCTTCCGCGGTTTTCATTTTCTGCCAAGACCCACGACGTAAGCCACGGCCTTGCGCACCAGCTCGGGCGCTGAATCCACGCTGAGCTTCACTTTCAAATTCTCGCGGTGCGTCGAGATCGTCTTCACGCTCAGCGACAATTCCTCCGCGATCTGCCCCGTCGTTTTTCCGTCGCCCAGCATCAAAAAAATCTGCATCTCGCGGTCCGTCAGGCTCGCCAGCGCGCCTTCCTCGGATTCCCCGCGCGCCACCGCGCTCAGCAGCCGCGTGTTCATCCGCTCGCTCACAAAAATCTCGCCCTCCATGATGCAGCCCAGCGCCCGTTGCAACTCCTCGAGCCCGCCCTCCTTCATCAGGTATCCGTTCGCGCCGGCACGCAGCGCACGTTTCGCAAACAGGTCTTCCGAGTTCATCGAGAAGACGAGGATCTTCGCCGCCGGCAGCAACTCCCGCATGCGCTCCACCAGCTCGATGCCGTCGCGCCCGCCCATGTGCAGGTCGAGCACCACCACGTCCGGCTTCTTCTCCTCCGCCATTGCAAGTGCGGCATTCACCGACGCCGCCTCGCCGCAAATTTCAAATTCCGCATACCCGCGCAATGCCAGCCGCACTCCCGCCCGAACGATGGGGTGGTCGTCCACAATCAAAACTCGCGATTTTACAGGCATCGGCTCGACGCAAACTGCGTTGCAACAGAGTGGAAAGTAAAGTGGCAAAATGCCATCGGGAGTGCTCCCGTCTTATGCCGAAACCCCCGGTCTTGCTTTCGCCAGTTGTCCTGCCGTTGAATGAAAGCCCCCCATGAAATCCCCCACGTTCCTCGTGCCGGGCGCAATCGCCATCTTCGCGCTCGGCTACGGAGCCGCATCGCTGCGTTCCCACTCATCCACGTCTTCCGGCACCGCCTCGCAGACAGCCGGCCAGCCGCACGATTCCAGCCTCGCCACGGCGCAGCGCGGCCTGCTTGTGCCGGCGGTTCCGGATTCGCAAATGGATACGGAGCTCACCCGCGCGCTCGATGACGGAAACGACGAGAGCCGCCTTGGCCACGTCTGGATGATCTCGCAAAGTCTCACGGCGCAAAATGCCGCGCGCATGGCGGACACCATCCTCGCCCGCGGCGGCAGGGAATCCGCGGCCGAACTCGGCATCGTGCTCGCGGCATGGGCCCGCCTCGATCCCAAAAACGCGCTCAGCTACGCCCAGGCGCTCCCGCAAAACCGGCGCGAGCAGGCTGTCGCCAGCGCCCTCGAGGGTTGGGCGATGGGGGACTTCGAGGGCGCAAAAGCCTGGACGAACGCGCAGCCACCCGGCCATTCGAAGGAAGCCGGACAGCAAGCCCTCGCCGACGCGCTCGCGACGACCGATCCCCAGCGCGCCCTCGCGTTTCTGATTTCGGCGAGCGATTCGCGATCCCGGTTCGACACCAGCGCGGTCTTCGAGCAACTCGCACGGCGCGACCCCGCATCCGCCGCGGCAAACGTGATGAAGCTCCCCTCGCCCGAGATGCGCAAGTCGGCGGCCGCGGCCGTGATCGAAATCTGGGCGCGTCAGAATCCCGAGGCCGCCATCACGTGGGCCTCGGAGATTCCCGATCCGCCGACGATGAGCGATGCGGTCGTCGTTGCGGCGCGCCAGTGGATCAGGATGGATTACGACGGCGCCGTCCAATGGCTCCGCAACCAGGATAACGTGCCGGTGCGCGACCGCGTCATTCGCGACATCGCCGGGGACGTTGCGCAGGAAGACCCGGAAAAGGCGATGGATCTCGCGGAGATGATCAGCTCGCCGTGGTCGCAGGATGAAATCGCCAAAAGCATCGCGGCCACGTGGGTCTCGCGCGATCCGAAAGGCGCGGCGGCCTGGGCCCGGGATCAAACCAATCCCGAAGTGCGAAGCGCGATCGGCAACGGCCTCGTCAATGGCCTCTTCGATTCCGATCCGCAGGGCGCCGCGACCTACGCCTTCGAGCTTCTCAAGGGGACGAACCTCAGCGACACCGTGGACGATGTCGCCCACAATTGGGCCAGCAGCGATCCCACCGCCGCGATGCAATGGTTCCTCAAGCAGCCGCAAGGCGCCCCGCGTGACCGCGCCCTGCAAAGCATCTTCGGAAACTGGGCCGAAACGAATCCCGTGGCTGCGAAACAGTGGGTCGCCACGCTGCCGGATGGAGAAATGAAAAATCACATCCTCACCGAAGTCGCCGGCCGCTCGGCCATCAACGATCCTTCCGGCGCCGCGACGTGGGCCACCGCGATCCCCGACGCCGCCACACGCAGCAACGCCACCGCCTATGTGCTCGATGTCTGGTCGGAACAAAATCCCGCCGCCGCACTGGCGTGGTTCAACAACAATCCGAACGGCCTTTCGCACGACGAAACCGCCGCGCGACTCGCTCCCGAAATCGTCAAGCACGATCCCGAGCAGGCCGCGGCCTGGGTGAGCTCGATCTCCGATGCAAAAATTCGCGACGCGGCATTGCAGCAGGTCGCCGTCGTGTGGCTGAAAAAAAATCCCGTCGTCGCGCGCGCATGGATCGTGCAGTCAAGCCTCTCGCCCGAGGTGAAGGCCCAATTGCTCGGCACAAAATCCGGCGGATAGCCTTTGCATCACCTTCGGCATCCCGTATCTAACTTCGGGTGCCCCGAAATATCGTTTACTTCGACCTCGAGACCCAGCGCACCGCGAATGACGTCGGCGGCTGGGCGAACAAGGATCGCATGGGCATGTCCATCGGCGTGACCTACAGCACCGCGACGGGCGAATA
>JBOHXO010000088.1:0-3642 GCA_050737475.1 Chthoniobacterales bacterium | reverse complement strand
CTTTGCCACCAGATCCCCCCCCATGCGACCATCACCGGAAAAACTCAATTTGGAATATTCGTGAGCGGTGAATTGAAAGATGCTCTGCAGGATTCCCATTTCCAAAAACGCCTGCAGCCCAAGCAGGCTGTTGAACGTATAATAATAGCCCTGCATGTCCGGCGTGAAATACCGCGCGATCATCACCATGTTGATGGGACCCGCGATGACGGAAAATGCCTGGCCCACCATGTTGTAGCCGATCGCCCGATTGATGCCGACTTTGGAAGCCAGCAGCTTGATGATTTTGACGATAGGATTCACGTGACGTGCCCGACAACCCTGACGAAAAAATTGCGTAAACATGCCTGCGCGGTCCATGCGCGCCGGCACCGGGCAAAATTACATGCCCTTGTTCAACGGAGCGCGAACCGGGGCGGTAACGCTGGCAGGGGCAGGCGTCTCAATGGGCCATGAAGGCCACAACGAGGACGGCCTGCAGATTCTCCGAAAAACTTTGGCGGGGAGCCACTCGAGGAGGCGCCGTGATTTGCGGCCGCTCGTGGCGACTCCGCGGAGCCAGGCCAGCTTCGAGGCATCCCCTCCCACGACTTGCAGGATTTCATCCGGCGTGAGCGTGCTCACGAAACTGCCGGCGAGTTCCGGCGTCACACGCACGCTCTTATCGGCAAGGATTTCGCGCCACAGGCCGGCAAGATCCATTCCGTGTCGTGCGGCGATTTTGGCCACTTCCTCGGTCCCGATGCGATGCAAGTCCCGGCCTTTGTCGCCAAGAAAATTCCGGCTGTCGTTGGACTGATGCACGCGGACGTAAATTTGCGGATGCGGTTGAAAAACGGTGACGCCGGATTCGGCCAGACGGGCAAACATCAAGCGATCCACGCACCAACCGGACATTTCGGTCGCCCCATCAATGGCTCTGGCGAAAAACGACGAGCGCGCCACCACGCCGCTCAAATGAAAGGGCGTGTAGAGCCATGCGATCGCCAGCACCTGCTTCGTGTCCATTCGCCAGACACCGAAAAACGGAGGCCGGCCGGCGGCCAGCCAGAGCGGGTATCTTCGACAGATCTGGACTTCCTGAATCGTTTCATCCGCGGTGTTGATATTGCATGAATAATAGGCGCTCACTTCGCCGTCGGCCAGGGCTTCCACCGCGCCGGCCAGATGATACGGCGCCCACCAGTCATCATCGCAGAGGAACGCCACAAGATCGCAAGTGGCTTCCTTTACCAAAACCTCCCCGTGCTCGGTGGCCGTGAACGCCGGTTCGCGAAAAACATAGCGGATCGGCAGGTCCTGAAATTCTTCGCACACCTGCTGCGATTCCCGACAGCCCGCATTTTCGGAAACAATGACTTCACCGATATGCCGGCGCGCGACCTGGGCACGAACACTCGCCAGGGCCGTTCGCAAATAAGCGGGACGATTGGCCGTGGGAATGACAACGGTTATCATCATATGGGATGGTTGGAGCGGGCGACCGGTTGTTTTGCAAAGAGCGCAGCTAAGCGAGAAGGTCGGTGAAGCGGATGACGTTTTTCACGCCATATCCGCGAACCTTCTTTGCAATCTCCGGGAAGGCATTGCGCGCAAAAGCCACGACAACCTGGGGCTGTATCCTTCGCAGCACGTCGGGTTTTTGGATCGCCGCTCCACCGACTTCTTCGATGATGCCTGAGAGATGCTCATCAATGATCGCGCTCACCTTGCCGGGATCAAACCCCGAGTGACGTAGAAAAGAATCGAGTTGCCGGCCCGCACCCCAAAACGCCACACTCTGCCGGGAAAGCAGAAACTCGATCTTCTCGCGCGCGGAGCCGAGTTTCGCACGGTTTGCCTCGAGATGGCGGGAATAATCCGCAAGGGAGGCACGTGTCCGGACGGCGACTTCGCGAAGCTCGGGCGGAGGAAAGGCCGGGGCTGCCCCGGGCGAGGCCGCATGCCCCAGCAACAAGGTGACGTGGCTCCGGTCCGAGTCGGGTTGTTGGGCGATCACGTCGAGCCCGATCGAGCGAACAAAGGCAATCAGCGTCTCCGGGGCAAAATGGAAGGTGTGCTTATCAATGAAAAATTCCTCGAGATGATCCGTCAGCGCCAGGATGCCAATACTCGGAACCTCGACGAAGAGGTGCCCCTGCGGCGCAAGCAATCGCGCCATCGTGCGCAGCATTTCCGCCGCGGAATCCGCATGCTCGAGCGTGTGCGAGCAGTAGATAAAATCAAAAGTTTCGCCATCGAGGGCCAGCCTCTCGAAGCGCTCGCCGTGGAATCGCACCTCCGGCAGATCCGGATAGCCCTCTGCAACGCTCACATCGGGCTCAACAGCGGTAAAAGTCTTCACCTGCCCGTGACCGACGGCATGGCGGCAAAAGTGACCGCGGTTCGAACCCACGTCGAGGATGCGATGCCAGCCGGACGGCTCGGAATGCTTCCCGATGAAATCGAGATTGGGCTGAAGACGCAGCCCCTTGCCGTGGCGCACGTTTCCCCAATCCGGGCCGCTGCTCAGGCTGCGTTTCTTCACGGTCGGCCCGGCGCTTCGATATTCGCTTTGCAGCAGACTGCAGACGGGGCAGAGCAAAACGCGCGCCGCCTTCGGTGAGTCCGGAACCTCGTAAACAGTCTCCAGTGCGGTGCATCCGCAAAAGTCGCAGGATGGTGTCATGGTCAGTATTTCATTTGATATTCCGACGCCGTTTCGTAACCGAGGCGGGTCTGAATGTCGCCGGCGATCCGGTAAAATTGGGCCGTCTGTTCTTCGCTGAGTTGGAAATCCATTGGGAAAATCACGTTCTGTGGTGTCTGCATCAAATCGAAAAATGATTCCTCATAAGGAATCCCCGTGAACTCGATCATCCTTCGCAGCGCGGCGGGATCGGTCGCCATATCCTCGAGCTTGAAGGTCGCAGCCTGTGCGGCCGGGAGCTTTTCGAATGCCTCGAGCACGATGCGGTTGGACTCCCGCCATTGGTAGCAACAGCGTTGGAAATGGTCGAACCCGGGGAATTCCCCGGCAAATGGCTGCCCTGCCTGCGGAATATTCCACCAATATTTCTTTTCCGGCGGAGGCATCGGATGACGATCCGGTTCCTTCAGCCATGCATCCAGGATGGCCACGCTGCGGTCGTCATACATTTCGTCCGGCAGTTTGTGAAAATAGGAGCTGCTCACTTTGCGGCCGTCACGGACGACGAGCACAAATTTCGCATGCGGAAGCACGGAAAGAATCGGCTCGATGATCCACGACAATTTATTCGAGCAGTCCATCCAGTATTTGGCCTGCGAGTAATGAATCTCCGCCCCGTGCAATGCCTTGAATTTCTCCGCCGCCTCGGTGGCGGTGATGCGCCCCATTGCATACAGCGCAGCCACGGGCTGGATGTGCGTGCAGGCAAATTCGTGATAGACCTCCACATCGGGCTGCCCGGCGAGCAGCTTGAAAATCATTCGCGTGCCGGATCGGCCGCTGCCTATGAAAAATACGGGCTGTGTGTGTTTCTCCATGGTGATCTTGTGTTCCCGCGCAATCAGACGCGCAGATTTTCCTCCAATTCCTGCCGGTCGAGGAATGGCCATAAATCCTCCATCGGCATCGTTACCATTTTTCCGTCGGGCTGCTGCTTCGACGAGACCTTGGGC
>JBOHXO010000087.1:0-3570 GCA_050737475.1 Chthoniobacterales bacterium | reverse complement strand
ACCTACAGCTGGGGCGCGAATCTTCCCCACAGCATTCCGGCAGGCGTCGAGTTCGTGCCGATGGTCTGGGGCTTGCGCAACGGCGAGAAACAGGACTCGTTTTACAAGCATCTCGCCACCGAGGCGCAGGCTAAAAAATTCAACACGCTGCTCGGCTTCAACGAACCCGACGGCAAGGACCAGGCGAACCTCCCCGTCGCGGACGCCCTTGCGGCCTGGCCGAAATTGATGTCCGTCGGTGTTCGTCTCGGCAGCCCCGCCGGCGTGCATCCCGACGTGCCGTGGATGACGGATTTCATGCGCGCGGCGAAGAAGGACAAGCTGCGCGTGGATTTCATCACCGTGCATTGGTATGGCGGCGCGGGCGACGGCGGCGCGTTCCTCTCGTATCTCTCGAAAATTCACAGCCTCTACAACAAGCCGATCTGGATCACCGAATTCTGCCCCGCGGATTGGAACGCCGGGCCGAACAAAAGAAACAAGAACACGCCGCAGCAGGTCGCGCAGTTCATGAAGGCCGTCGTGCCCGCGTTGAAACGCACGCCGTGGATCGAGCGCTTCGCGTGGTTCCCCGCCGATCCCGCCAGCCCGCGCCTCGGCACCAGCGCGCTCTTCAACGCGGACGGCTCGCTCACCGACCTCGGCAAAATTTATTCCGAACTCTAGGGCGATAGGGGGAATTCCGCAGTGAACTAACGATTGACAGTCGGGCGATCTCCGGAAAATCATCCACTCAATTGTAAGGTCGTAGTTTTCACGTATCCAAAGTCATGAAACTGCACTGTTTGAAATTCGCGCTGGCCGCAGCACTGATCCTGGGGATGGCGCCCGATTCCGAAGCGGACGTCATGGTGACCAACCTCACTGAGCCGACGTTCAGCACATTCCCGGTCAGCTCCTGGTGGGCCGGCAACCGCTTCATCACGGACAATTCCGCTCCCTCGTTCCTGCTGGACAGCGTGACCGTGAAAATGGATACGGCGGACGCCATGCCGGGAAATTTTTTCGTCGCGATCTACTCGCACGCCACCGACGGGCCCGGCACCCTGCTCCAGACGCTCACCGGCAACACCAATCCCGCCACGGCGGGCGATTATACCTACACATCATCCGGCCTCAGCCTTGCTCCCAACACATCCTACTGGGTCGTGACCGGCGTCTCGAGCGGCGGAGTGGGTGGTTCCGGCTATCTTTGGAAATTATCCGGCGACCCCTTCAACTTCACGGGGCCCTGGACGATCCCGGCCACGGACACGCATATCACGTCCATTGGCGCGGGTGGGGAGAACTGGAGAACCGACCTCCCGCATGATGCCTATCCGCGCCAGTTCAGCGTCTCGGCCACCGCCGTGCCCGAGCCCGCGGTCTTCGTGCTCGTCGGTCTCGGCGTGGTGACTCTTTTGCTCCGACGCAGGGCACGAGCGTGAGCGCAAAAATTCTTCCGCATCCGCCCAGTCGTAAAATTCCGCATTGCAATGTGACAATTTCGTCACATTTTTAATGCCTTCCGTCGCGAGCGATCTCCGCCCTGCGCCAGCTACCATGATCAAGCATCTCCCATTCACCGATACACTCGTAAAATCGCTCTCCGCGCTCGTTCCTGATCTGCACATCGAAATCGCGAACAGCAAACTCATCCGCGGCTCGACCGCAAAGGGCCGCTACGACACGCGCATCTGGGGCGAGGGCACCGAGCTTCGCACCACGTTTCTCGGCCGCGGCCGCAATCCGCTCAAGCAAAGCAAGGTTCTCCTCCGCACCCAGCTCGACGACGAGAATGTCATCCAGGAACACGCCATCGCCATTCGCGAAAACGAACGGCGCCTGCCCTGGATTCAGCGCAGCCGCGACTCCGCGCTCGGCGACGAAATCGTGATGGTGAAACCATTTGGCGACGATCCCGACGGCCCGATCGTCTCGGTGCGCACCAACGCGCTCACCGGGTTTGTCTCACTCGAGGTTCAGCACACCCGCGAGATGAGCCCCGCCGAGGCGCGGCTCGTCGCCAAGGCGCTCTCGAAGGCCGCGAAGCTCGCCTCGGTCAAGGACGTCGCGACATTCGCCCAAGCGGCGTAAGCGAGGAGTTGGAGTGTTAAAAAAGTTGAAGGGTTGAAGTGGGTCCCTTTGTAACTCTTCAACTCTTTAACCCTTCAACGTTCCGCAGGAACCACTCGTAGGCGCCCTTGATTCCTTCGCGCAGCGGAATCCGCGGCTTCCAGCCCATCGAAAAAAGTTTCGTCATGTCGAGCAGCTTGCGCGGAGTGCCGTCGGGCTTGCTCGTGTCGAATTCCAGCGCGCCGCCGAACCCGACCACGTCGCACACCGTCTCCGCCAGCTCGCGAATCGTCACGTCCTCGCCGCAGCCGATGTTCACGATTTCGGGCGAGTCGTAATTCTGCAGCAGGAAAAAACACGCGTCGGCGAGGTCGTCGGCATGCAGGAATTCCCGCCGCGGGCTGCCCGTGCCCCAGATCGGCACGGTCGCCGCGCCGCTCTGCTGCGCATTATGGACCTTGCGAATGAGCGCCGGCAGCACGTGCGACGTGTGCAGGTCGAAGTTGTCGTTCGGCCCGTAGAGATTCGTCGGCATCGCGCTGATGAAATTTTTGCCATACTCTCGCGCGTAGCCCTGGCAAAGCTTGATGCCGGCGATCTTTGCCAGTGCGTAGGGTTCGTTCGTCGGCTCGAGGATGCCGGTGAGCAGCGAATCCTCGCGAATCGGCTGCTCCGCGAACTTCGGATAAATGCACGAACTGCCGAGGAAAAGCAGTTTGCGCACGCCGGCTTCCGCCGCGGATGAAATGAGGTTGTTCTGGATCTGCAGGTTCTCGAGCAGGAATTCCACCGGCTTCTCGAAATTCGCCACAATGCCGCCGACCTTCGCCGCCGCCACGACCACGACAGCCGGTTTCGCAGCCTCGTAAAACGCCCGCACCGAAACCGGGTCGCGCAAGTCCACCTCGCCGCGCGTCTTCGTCACCACGTTTGTAAAACCTTCGGCCTGTAGCTTGCGCACGAGCGCGCTGCCGACCATTCCGCGGTGTCCCGCGACGTAAATTGCCTCGTTTTTCTGCATGCGGCGGATATGTTGGGCGAATCGTCCGCGCCTGTGAAAGCAAAACGACTCACCGTTCTCAAGACCTACAAACTCTTCATCGGCGGCGCGTTCCCCCGCAGCGAAAGCGGACGTGTGCGCCCCGCCCTCGCCGCTGACGGCAAAACCGTCCTCGGCAACTACGCCCACGCCTCGCGCAAGGATTTCCGCGACGCCGTCGTCAAGGCCCGCGCCGTCCAGTCGAAATGGGCAGGGGCCAGCGCCTACCTGCGCGGACAAATTCTCTACCGCGCCGCCGAGGTGCTCGAATGCCGCCGCGCGGAACTCGAGGCCGAGCTGCAGCGCGCCACCGGCAAGCCCGACGAAGTCGCGCAGGCCATAGACCTGCTCGTCCACTACGCCGGCTGGACCGATAAATACGGGCAGCTTTTCTCTGCGGTGAATCCCGTCGCCTCGCCGCATTTCAATTTCACCTTCCCCGAGCCGACCGGAGTCGTTTGCATCGTCTGTCCCGA
>JBOHXO010000086.1:0-7576 GCA_050737475.1 Chthoniobacterales bacterium | reverse complement strand
CGACTGGTTCACAACGCCGGCATCCTCCTTGGATTCGATCTGATCGAAGCTGTAGGAGCCGAAGCCGATGGAGATGAGCGCCTGGTCCTTCTCGCGGCCGGGGAGGAGGCCTTTGTAGACGAGGCCGCTCTGGAAGTAGAACGGGAAGGTGTTGTCATACTTCGGAGCGAAGGTGATGAGATTGAACGTGTAGAGGCCCTGCTCGCTGAGCGCGGGCTTTACCATGGGCACGGGTTCCTTGAAATTTTTTCCGATGCTGGTGATCGCCTTGCCGTCGGAAGGACCTTTGCCAAGCGGCTCGGGCGCGGGTGAGGCTTCGCGGAAGAGCATCTGGTCGGCCTGCCAGTAGAGGCCCCATTGGCCGTCGTAATTCTGGCCGTAGAACGACGTGTTTTCCAGGCCCCAATAGTAGCCGCCGAACGCGTATTTGCCGGGCAGTTCGGCCGGGCCGATTTTTGGCGTGATGCCGGTTTCGCCGATCGCGAAGAGGCCGTTCTGGCTCGGGTCGGGCGCGTAGCCGGCCATGGCGAGGCCGTGGTTGCTGC
Organism: Chthoniobacterales bacterium; assembly: GCA_050737475.1. Classification (GTDB taxonomy): domain Bacteria; phylum Verrucomicrobiota; class Verrucomicrobiia; order Chthoniobacterales; family JAATET01; genus JAATET01. The sequence goes on along the minus strand of JBOHXO010000086.1, from coordinate 7,031 downwards.
TCGCGGTGGCCTGCGGATAGGCCATGAACAGGCCGCCCTTGAGATACCAGACATCCACCGGCTTCACCTTCAACGTTCCGCCCCATGTCGAAAAGCTCGACGAGAACGGAATGTTTCCGCCGATGCCCTTGGCGCTGTTGACGGCGTTGTTGAGGAAGAGCTTCGAGAGTGGTTGATCAATGAATTCCGTCTGTGGCTGCAGCCATCCGCCGCGGAGCACGATCATGTCCTTCACGGAGAGATGGTCGTCGCTGCCGATCTCGAGACCGAAGTTGAGGATGCGCCACTGGGTGCCGGAGATCCAGTTCGAGGGATTGAACGTGCTGTTGGCCTGCACGTAGCTGTTCGGATCGGCATCCGCGCGCGAGTCGCGCCAGCGCACGATGCCGAAGCCTTTCACGCCGCTGAGCATGTCCACGTTGAAGAGTTTCCCGAAATTCTGCTCCGCACCGAATTGCAGGCCCTGGTCCCAGAATCCGCGGGACTTCGCGCCGCCGCCTTTGATCACGCCGAAAAACGCGCCATAATATTTCCCGCTGAAGGTGAGGCCGTAATCCTCGAGCGTGTCGCGCAGGCCGAACCAGTCGCCGGTGAACTGCCTGCCGTTCCACCATTCCTGGAACTTGCTTTCCTCGGTGACGGTGACGTCGGTGGGCTGTGCAGGGCCGGCGTGCGCAGCCGTGGCGATGGCGAAAGCGAGCAGGGCTGCGAGCGAAGTCAGTTTTTTCATGGGAGAAGGGGTTCGTGCCTTTGCTGAAATCCGTCCGTGAGGGGGAATGCGTCAACGAAGGCTCGGTGAAGTCTTCGTAACAACGCGGCGGGTCGCAGAGAAACTGCAAAGATTTTTGAAAGAAGGCCACGATTTTTCACGTAGGCATCGAATGAGGATTTCCTTGCGGACTGGCGGTTCGTTTTTTTGCACGGGTGCGGTGGCTTTTGTGATTTCGATGCAGGTCCGCGCCGACCCCGGGTGGCTGGAGCGGCTGCATTCATCGGACATCGCGGTGCGCCGCGCGGCGATGGACGAGGTCCAGACGCTCGACGATCCGCGCATCCCCGGGGAGTGTTTTGCGTTGCTCGACGACGAGGGCGAATCCATTCGACGGCTTGCGGCGAGGGCGATCGGGAGCCGGTTCGATCAAATTCCCAAACGCCTCGTGAAGGACTACATCGAAGCGCTGCGATGGTGCGGTGCGCGCGGGCCGGAGGATGTGGCGCTGATGTGCAAACGGGCCGAGGGGCTGCTCGCACGTGATTATTCGTCGGACGCATTCTCGACGAGTCCGGATGGCAAATGGGTGCTCTACGAAAGGCGGCGGCTGCCGGTGATCGCGAATGTGAAGCGGCGCGAGCACACGCTGCTGTCGCCGGTGATGCCCGGTCGGGAATATTGGGGGAACACCACCTGCGTTCGCGACGGCAACATCGTTCCGCAAATCCCGCCGCATCGTGGCGCCGGGCTGTTGAAGCTGATGATCACGAACGCGCCGGTGGAGAATTTGTTCGTGCCGTCGTGGCAGCCGCGCAGCCTTGCGGTGGCGTTCAGCCCGATCGTGCAGATGAAATTTTTTCATCCCGTGTGCATCTGGCGGGCGGACGACGGGGCGTTGCGCGTGTGGACGGTGGAGTCGTTTCTGCCGCTGTTGCGCGGGAGATTTCCGCATTGGAGCACGACGATGGATTTCGAGAAATGGGACGGACCGGTGGCCGTGATGCGGATTTACGATTGCGACGACGGAGGCGGCGGGGCGTTCGATCCGCAGGGCGTGCACGTCTCGGTGGATATCCGCACGTGGAAGCTGGCGGTGGTGCAATGAGGGCGGGTTTGGCGCCGGGGTGATTTTGCGCGTGGACAGGCGCGGGAAAATCGGCCATTCAATTTGCTTCGATGACGACGACCGCAGCGCCCGAGAAAAAGACGGAAATTCCCATGCTCAACGTCCAGGTGGACGGCGAGTGGAGGCAATTTCCCAAGGGCACCCGCCTGATCGAGGCGTGCATGAAGAGCGGTCACTACGTCCCGCATTATTGCTACCACCCGAAGCTCAGCTCGCCAGGAAACTGCCGCATGTGCCTCGTCGAATTGGCCATGCCCAAGATGGGGCCCGACCGCAAGCCCGAGATGGGCGAGGACGGCAAGCCGCTGCTCAACTGGAGCCCGCGCCCGGTCATTTCCTGCGCCACGGAAATCAGCGAAGGCATGGGCGTGCGCACCGCATCGCCGCTCGCCGAGGAATGCCGCAAGGGCGTGATGGAATTTCTCCTCATCAATCACCCGCTCGACTGCCCGATCTGCGACCAGGCCGGCGAATGCAGGCTGCAGGAATTCAGCGTGGACTACGGCAAGGGCGAGTCGCGATTCCTCGAGGAAAAAGTCAAGAAGCCGAAGCGCGTGGACCTCGGCAGGCACATCGTCCTCGACGACGAACGCTGCATCATGTGCTCGCGTTGCATCCGGTTCATGCAGGAGGTCGCGCACGACGACGTGCTGGGCTTTGTGAACCGCGGCAGCCACACCACGCTCACGTGCTACCCCGGCAAAAAGCTCGACCACAACTACTCGCTCAACACGGTGGACATCTGCCCGGTGGGCGCGCTCACGAGCAAGGATTTCCGCTTCCAGATGCGCGTCTGGTTCCTCAAGGAAACGAAGTCCATTGATGTGAATTGCGGCACCGGCACGAACATCGTGATCGGCTCGCGCGAGGGCGTCATCCACCGCATCACGCCGCGCGAAAACGATTTCGTGAACTCGTGCTGGATGCCCGACAGCCACCGGCTGAATTACCATTTCGTCAACGACGACAGCCGCCTCAAGGCGCCGCTCGTGAAAAACTCCGCCGTGCAATGGTCCGCGGCCATCACCGCCGCCGCGAACGAGCTCAAGGCCATCGAGTCCGGCCGCCTCGCGATGATTGCCTCCGCGCGCATGACGAACGAGGAACTCTTCCTCGCGAAGCGGCTCGCCAAGGCCCTCGGCATCGAGCAGTTCGACATTCTGCCGCGTCCGCAGGAGGGCGACGGCTACTTGATTTCCAACGACGGAAACCCGAATACGACCGGCGCGAAATTGCTCGGCCTCACGGGCATGAGCCCCGGTTCGAAGCTCGACGGCATCGCCTCCGCGGTCGCCAGCGGCGCGGTGCAGGGATTGATCGTGCTCGGCGAGGACGCGACGAAATGCGGCATCGCCGAAAGCGACCTCGCGAAGCTCCACTCGCTCGTCGTGCTCGACATCCTGCCGAACAAGACCACGCCACACGCCACGGTGCTGCTGCCCGCGAGCAGCTTTGCGGAAAAGCGCGGCTCGATGATCAATCTCGCCGGCCGCATCCAGCGCCTCACCCGCGCGATCCCCGCTCCGGGCCAGGCGCGCGACGATTGGGAAATCCTCCGCGACTTGATCGTGGCCGTCGGCGGCCAGAACGGCGTCTATTCCATCGAGGAAGTTTTCAAGACGATGACTGCGGAAGTCGCGCCGTTGCACGGCCTCTCGCTCGCAGGCATCGGCGACCTCGGTGTCGAGCTGCAGCTCACCGAAGGCCTCGCCCGTCGCTAGCGCATTTTCTCGAGCATCTCGCGCACTGTCGCGACCTGAGGATCGTTTGGCGCGAGCAGCGAGAATTGCCGGAAGTAGCGCTCCGCCTTCACGCGGTCGCGGCGTTTGACCTCGAGGATCGCGAGATTTTTGCAGATGAGCGCGTTTCCCGGGCTCATTTGCAGGGCGGACTCGAACGAGCGCTCGGCGTCGTCAAGCTGGCCGAGTTGCGTGTATTCGAATCCGATCGCCGTCTCGATGAAGGCCGGGTCCATGCCTCCGAAATGTCCGTCGCGAATCTCGACGAGGTCCGCGATCGCGCGCTCGTGCTGGTCGGCCTCCTGGCGGCGGCCGATGTCGTCCTGGATCCGGCGCGACCGCTCGGCTTTCGCCTGCGGCGTTTCGGCGGCGAGTTGCTTCTCAACGGCGGCGAGTTTTTGCTGTGCGCCGGCGTGATTCGGGGCCACCGCGAGGGCGTCGCGGTAGCTTTGCGCGGCGGACACAAGGAGTCCGGCCTCGGCCAGCAATTGGCCGCGCAGCGAGAGCACGTTGGCATTGCGGACCCGTTCGAGAACGACGACCTGCGCCCATGCGGACTCGCTGTCGCCGAGCGTGTGGTTCACCGCGGCGAGGTCGTAGCGCGCCTCGGCCCAACCTGGGTCGGCGGCGACGCATTTCTCGAGCTCGGCTTTCGCCCTCGGCAGATCGTTCTGCTTCATGTAGCTCATCGCGAGATTGAAGCAGAGGGTGGCGGGCGAAGCCTGGTAGCCGACGGGCTGGTAGACAAAGAAGCTGACGGGAATCAGCGCCGCCGCGCCAAGGACGACGCGGACGCGCTGTCCGGCCCGCCATTTTTGCAATGCCCAGTCGATCGCGAGCGCGGAGAAGAGGATGAGAAACGGCACGACGGGCAGCCGGTAGCGGTCGCTCACGTAGAATGCGACCACTGCGGCGGAGTAGGTCGCGAACGAGAGCACGAGCAGCGCATGCCGGCCGAATCCGCAGCAGGCGAGGACGAGTCCGCCGAGGCTGAGGATGGCGACGATGCCGAAGCCGACGAGCGGCAGGCGCAGCGCGGTGGAGTAGGTCTTGAACGAGTCGAAGTCGACGTCGAGCGGAGTCTCGTAGCGGTTGAGGTAGAGGAACGTCTTGCGCGCCATGAGCCGCGCGCCGGCGGCGGGATTGGAGAGCAGAAAGTGCAGGCCCTTTCCGAACCAGTGGCTTGAGACCTGGTTGATATCGAGCGGGTGGCCGGCGTCGGCTTCAGCGACCTTTTTGGAGTCGGCGATATTGATGCCGACGAGCGAGTCCTGCATGCCGGGGGGCGCGGTGAAGTAGCCGGTGGCCTGCGGGTTGTTGCCGATGTAGAAGTTGATGCCGCCTTGCGTGGAGATCGGGATGATGTGGCCGCTCGCGTGGTAATTCCAGAGGGTCGCGGGCAGGATGCCGATGAGGACCGTCGCGGAGAAGAGGGCGGCGCGGAGGATGTCCATGCGCGCGGGCTTCCAGCCGCGGAAGCCGGAAATCGGGGCGTCCGGCGTGCGCGCGGCGAAAAACAGCAGCCAGAGCGCGAAGGGCGCGGCCATGAGGATGAGATTCGGCGCGCCGAGAGCCGCAATGCCGAGCGTCCACCCGGCCAGTGCGAGCAGGATGAGGCTCCCGCGCGCCACGGCGGTGACAAGCAGGAACAGCGCGAGGAGCATGAGGCCGAGCACGAGCGTGATGCCGAGAATCTGAACCTCGAAGAAGACGAACGGCACGTAGAGCGCGGCGATGCCGAGCGCGATGAACGCGGCGCGGCGGTTGAGCAGCCTGCGCGCGATGAGAAAGATGAGGACGATCGAGCCAATGCCGATGGCGAGTTGCGTGAGGCGCACGGCGTTGATGTCGGCGCCGGCCAGCATCCGCACGGCAGCGAGGTAGCAGACGTAGAGGGGGCTGAAGGTGAAGACGCTCGCGTCCTTCCAATAGGTGCCGGCTGCGATCTTCTGCGCGACCTCCTGGTAGAACAGTCCGTCCGAGGTCACGTCGGGCAGGGATTTCACCTCGAGAAATACGGCGATGCGGATGGCAATGGCGACGGCTAGAAACAAGCCGACGACGATCCAGCCGAGCCGGGAGGACTTTGATTGGGGGGCGCTCTCCGGCGTCGCGCTACGACGGCCATTTTTCATGGGAGGCTTGAGACGCTAGTTTTGCGGTCGCGGGGCGTCAAGACCGGCTCGCGGCGCTCCGATCACGGCTGCGCTCCGAAGTATTTCTCGCGGAGTTTTGCGGTCGTGCCGTTTTCGCTCAACGTCAGCAGTGCCTGATTGAGGCGCTCGCGGATCGTGCTGTCCTGCTGCAGCGCGAAGCCGTAGTTGAGGATGTCGAACTCGCCGCCGACCGCTGTGAGGCCCGAGTAGTTGGAGTCGGTCAGCAAAAACTGGAGCATCGGCGCGTCGTAAACAACCGCCTTCACCTTTCCGGCCTTCAACGCATCCAGCGCGAGCTTTGCGCTGTCATATTCAAAGCCCCGGTAATTCGCGTTGAGATCCTTCAAAATTCCGACCGATGCGCTGTCCTTCACGGTCGCGACCGCCTTGTTCCTGAGGTCCTTGGGGCCGTTGATGTCGCCCTGCAGCGTGTTCACGGTGAGCGTGCTTGCGAACGACGCCGTGAGCAGCGAGACGAGCACGATGCTCAGCAGCATCCACGCGATCGCGACGATGCGACCGCCGACGCCGACCGGGCCCTTGTTGTCCGCGCCGCCCACGAGCAGCGTGCTGATCGTCCACCAGAACGATTCCCACATGCCTGCGAGGTAGCCCTTCGGCCACATCTCCTCGTTGATCCTGTGCTCATACATCCAGACGAGATGCGAGATGACGAGCATCACGAAGATGAGCAGCGCGAACGAGCCGAGGAACTTCCAGTTCAACACGCTCGAGACGGCCGAGAGGATCGCGTCGCTGCCGCCGCCATCCGAGACTTTCGGCACGACGATCTGCTGCCCCGCCGCGAAGAACGGCTGCGAGAAATCAATGATCTTCTCGCGCTCGGCCGTGATGCTGAGCGCGCCGACGCCGACGTCCGCGGTCTTCGCCTGCACGGCCTCGACCATTTCCTTCGGCGTCCCGACGACCTTCGTGTCGTATTGCACGTGCAATTCCTTCGCGAGGCTGTCCCAGAGCTCCATCGCAAAGCCAATGCGCCTGCCATCCTGCTCGTAGGAAAACGGCTCGACGTTGCGCGTGACGATGTGAACGGTCTGCGCCGGGAGGCTGGTGAGAAACGCGGCGGCGAGTGCGATGGTGAGAAGGATGGTGCGCATGGCAGGGAAACGCAGTTAACGCGCGCGCGATTTGCGGTCAAGGCTTCCGCAGAGCAAGGACGACATTCACTCCGCCGAATCCACTCGAGTTGCTGATAACTGTTTGCAGGGGCTGCTGGAGCGGCTCGCGGGGGAGATTCAAATTTGCGGCAGCGGCATCCGGATTTCGCAGGTTGAGGT
>JBOHXO010000085.1:0-2823 GCA_050737475.1 Chthoniobacterales bacterium | reverse complement strand
TCTTCATGGCGATCGGCGAAAAAAACGCGACTCTCGCGTCGCTCATCGAGATTTCCTATCCGATCTTCGTCGCATTCTTCGCATGGCTTTTCTTTCGCGAGACGCAGTTCAATTTCATGACGATCGTCGGTGGCGCGCTCGTCATGGGCGGTGTCATTGTGGTGTTCCTGGGCAACAAGAGTTGATGCGCGCCGTTACCGTTTTCCTCTGCTGGCTATGTGTTGCCGGTGCTGCCTTTGCGGCGTTTGTTCCCGATCCTGCGCGGCGGGTCGTGGATCTTCCCCCGGACCGCACCGGTCCCGTGCCGGTGACGGTGGATTACTTTCTGCTCGATGTGACGACGGTCAATGGCGCGGAGGAAACCTTCGGCGCGTCGCTCTATTTCGACATCAAGTGGCGGGACTCCCGCATGGCCTTCGATGCGAAGGCGTTTGGAGCCGATCGCGTGCTCTACGTGGACGCCAGTGCGGACGAGCAGCTCGACAACATGTGGTCGCCCGCGGTGATGCCATCCAACATGGCCGGCGATCCGCAGGTCTCCGCCAGGTCGCTCACGATTTACTCGAACGGCAAGATTGAATACGAGGTGCGCCTGTCGGCGAACTTCGCCTCACCGATGGCGCTCAGCCAGTTTCCGTTCGACCGGCAGGAGCTCAGTGTGCAGCTCGAGAGTTTTCTGTGGACGGCCGACCAGGTGCAGCTTGTCGCCGTCGAGAATCCGAAGCATGTGAGCCAGGACCTGTTGATCAATGGCTGGCGCCTCGACGCGAAAAACCCCGTCACGTCGAAGGTGGACAACGAAAAATACGTCACGGGCGACGGCTATTCGCGCTTCACTTCGACCATCCACGTCGAGCGCAACCCGTGGTTCTACATTTGGAGCATCATCTTCCCGCTCGTGCTGGTTACGTTCTTCGCGATTCTTTGTTTTTTCTGGGATCAGGAAACGCTCACCGAGCGCGTCGCGCAGGTGCTCACCTGCCTGCTCACCGTCACGGCGCAGAGTTTTGCGGTGAGCGGCGACCTGCCGAAGATTTCGTATTTCACGAAGATTGATTACGCCTTCCTGCTCACCTACATCGTGCTGCTCATTGTCGCCGTGGAGAGCATCTTCGCGAAATTCCTCAACGAGCGGAATCACTCGCTCGCCGACCGCATTGACTACCGCGCCGCCAAGCTCGTAAGCATCGCATACATCGTCGGCATGGTGGTCGTGTTCTGGGTGATCTGACAGTGAGGAACTACCGCACTGCGGGATGATTTTTCAGTAACGTTAGCGATTGCGCGAGGAGTGTGCGGCCGGGTTCCGTGCGGTGCCATGTCGAGGCGCCGGAAGGGTGGGGGAGTGGCAGCAGTTCGCAGGCGCGGCCGGCATAGTGGATCGGCAGCGTGCGCCCGATTACCTCGGTGAGTTTTTCGAACGCGACGAATTGCGAGATGGCGAGTTTGCCCACGGCGAGCACGAGCGCGGGTTGCAAAATTTCAAATTCCCGTCGCAGCCAGTGCGCGCAATTCGCGATTTCGATTTCGTCCGGCACGCGATCGCCGCCCTTGGGATTCTTGCCCGGGAAGCAGCGACACACCGCCGCGAAATAAATGCGCCGCCGTGCTTCGTCCTCGTTCCAGCCGAGCGCGGAATCAATCCACTTGAAAAGCGTCTTTCCCGCGGTCCATGCGAACGGTCGTCCGAGCACGGGCTCCTTCACGCCCGGCGCCTGGCCGACGAGCAGGATGCGGCTTTGCACCGGCAGGCCCGACACCACCGGCTTGTGCATCGCGGGGCAACGCGTGCATGCGAGCAGTTCGTCGCGGTGAAGGCTGAGGGTGGTGGCGCTGGACATTTCCATCGAAGGAGCGCGAAGCTTTGCACAAAGTTCCTCCCATGCGCATTGAAGTTTTTTTTCGCGGAGTTGCTGCCGCGTTTTTCCTCGGCACGTCGGCGTATGCGAAGACGCTGCATTTCTCCGGCTACGATTGGGAGGTGCGCGGGAATGAAACCGGCGGCCCGGGACCGAATCATTGGTCGGACTCGAATGCATGGCTCGACGCCGCCGGCCGCCTGCATCTGCGGCTCTCGCAGCACGACGGTCAGTGGTTTTGCCCCGAGGTTTCCACGACGAAGCGTTTCGGGCCGGGCAGTTATCGCTTCGCCGTGACGGGCCCCATTGATCGCCTCGACAAAAACGTGGTGCTGGGGCTCTTCGATTATCCCGAGCCGAAGCAGGGACCGGACGGCACGCACGAAATTGACATCGAATTCGCGCATTGGGGAAACGCCTCCTACCCCATTGGCAACTTCACGGTCTGGCCCGCGGTTCGCGGCGTGGACAGCACCTCGAAGACATTCGAATTCCGGCTGCCCGGCGCGACGAGCACGCACATTTTCACGCGCACGGCGGCCGCGGTTTCGTTCGAGTCGCGCGCGGCAAAAAAGTTGCTCGGAAAATGGACGTTCGCTCCGGCCGATGCCGCGCGCCGCATTTCACGCGAAGCGATGCCGGTGCACATCAATCTCTGGCTCTTCGACGGACATCCGCCCGCGGACGGACGCGAAGTCGAGATCGTGATTCGCTCGTTCAAATTCACGCCGCGTTAGTGCAGCGCGAATCCGACGGCTAATCCTGCGGCGCGTATTGGCCCCAGTATCCGCGCTTGGTCTGCGACGCGAAGGCGTCGGCTGTCGCAGCCGGCACATGGGGCGGCGAGCCGGCGATGAAATCGGGATAGACGTGGCCTTCCGAATCCACGAACGGCTGCGCGCGCAGCCGCTTGCCGAGCGCGGTGTCCGCGGAAATGTAGGGTTCGAGGTCCGCGGGCATGATC
>JBOHXO010000084.1:0-2023 GCA_050737475.1 Chthoniobacterales bacterium | reverse complement strand
AGTAAGGTCAGCGCCGTCGTTAATAATGTCAGGAAATTCGGGCGCCGATATTTTTGTAGAAAAGCCACGCGAATCGGAGAGTTATCAATGCGTCCCTTCATGATGCTTCGTTTCTAGTCATGGGCTCATGATTCGCCTACCCCTACTTCGGTAGGGGGTCCTCCTGATCTTGACCGTCATCGCGAAATCTGCAACCCACTAGTAGGCGGGCAAATTCGACCCACCCGCCGTTGATTTCCCAATGATCACGGCCGCCGACCTGCAAACGCTTAGCAACGCCACGCTGCGGCTTTATTCACCCGATTTGCACACTGGCAATTGGGTCGAGCACGCGTTCGAATTCATCACCACGCTCGTCTCCGCCGACATGGTGAACTACGGAAACCTCGATCCGCGCACGGGCACGATGCAGGCCACCACGACGTGCGACCGCTCGCATTGGGCGTCGGCGGTGGTCGGGTTTGGCACGTTCATGCGCAAATATGAGTTTTTCAATTTCGATCCGTCTGTGAATGGCGGGCGGCCGTTTTTTCGCAGCGATTTCATCAGCGGGCGGCAGTTTCGCGACACGGACATCTGGTGCGAGTGCTTCCGCATTCTCGAGACGATGGATCACGCCGCCGTCCACGTGCCGACCAACGACGGACGCCTGGCGTGGTTTGCCGCGGAGCGCGGGGGCAGTAACGATTTCGACGAGCGCGACCGGCTCATGCTCGCGCTCGGGCAGGAGCATCTCGCAAATTCCTGGAAGCTCGCCCTCGCCCGGCAAAAGGTGCGCGAGGAATTTCCGATCGACGCGGCGACGTTCGCGCATGCCGGCTTCACGCCGCGCGAGTCGGAAGTCGCCTGCTGGCTCGTCGAGGGCAAGACGAATGCCGAGATCGCAGCGCTCATGAAGCTGCAAACGCAGACGGTGAAGAGCCATGTGACATCGCTCTTTAACAAGACCGGCACGGGCAACCGCCTCGCTCTCACGTTGCGCCTCATCGAGTTGGCGCGCACGACACTGCGAAGGCGCGACAGCCTGCAGACCTTTGTCGTACGCGAGTGGTAGGAGCTTAGCTCTCCTCGGCGATCACGCCCATCGCGCGGAATTTCGCGTAGCGCTGGTCGAGCAATTTGTCGGTGGGAATTTTTGCGAGCTCTTCGAGCGCGGAGACAATCGCCTTTTTGAGGAATTCCGCCGAGGCCTGGTGATTGTGGTGCGCGCCGCCGAGCGGTTCGGTGATCACGCCGTCCACGACGCCGAGCTCCATCAACTCGCGGGACGTCAGCTTGAGTGCTTCCGCTGCTTCCGGCGCGTGCTTGCGATGCTTCCACAAAATCGCGGCGCAGCCCTCGGGACTGATCACCGAATAATACGCGTTCTCCAGCATCAACACGCGATCAGACACGCCGATGCCGAGCGCGCCGCCGGAGCCGCCCTCGCCGATGACGACGGTGACGATTGGCGTGCGCAGGATCATCATTTCGCGCAGATTCACAGCGATGGATTCCGCGATGTGCCGCTCCTCCGCGCCGACGCCGGGATAGGCGCCGGGAGTGTCAATGAGCGTGACGACGGGTAGTGAAAATTTCTCGGCCAGCCGCATCAGGCGGAGCGCCTTGCGGTAGCCCTCGGGGTGTGGGCTGCCGAAATTACGCAGGAGGTTTTCCTTCACGTCGCGGCCTTTTTGCTGGCCGATCACCACGCACTTGATGCCGCCGATCGTCGCGAGGCCAGCGGGCATCGAGGCGTCGTCACCGAAGAGGCGGTCGCCGTGGAGTTCGACGAAATCCGCAAACGCAAGGTTCACGTAGTCGAGAAAGAAAGGACGCTGGATGTGCCGTGCGATCTGCACACGCTGCCATGCGGTGAGACTTTCGTAAATCTCTCGCCGCGTCTTCTCGATGCGGTCGGCGATCTTCTGCACCTCGGGCGCGGAGTCAATCTCCTGCCCCTGCAGATGTTTCTTGATGTCGTCGAGCTTGTGCTCGAGTTCGACGATTGGTTTTTCAAAATCCAGCGGTGTGACCCTCATAC
>JBOHXO010000083.1:0-9771 GCA_050737475.1 Chthoniobacterales bacterium | reverse complement strand
CCAGAAGGCCAGCACCGGCGCGGCAACGGCCGCGATTCCAATGCCGATGAGAGTCTTGTCAGTCATTGATTTGAAAACAGGGGGAGCGAATAAGAATCAAATCGGAAGTTCCGTTTCGCAAGTCCCTTTTGCAAACGTTCCCGAAACGCAGCGGGACTTTCCCGGCGCGCGAATCGTGCTATGATGCGCATGGTGAAAGCGAGGCTCCCGATTTTTTCCGCGATCCTGGCGCTTGCCCTCGCATCGGCGCGGGCGGGCGATCTCGACACGCTCGGATTCACATCCCTTCGCGCGCTGCACCCGGAGCTCACCGGCGCCGGGCAGACCGTCGCGCAGCCGGAAGCCGGCGGCACCTACCAGGTCAATCCCTCGGCGGTCGGACAGCCGGCGGGGCTGTTTCGTTATTACGATTCGACGCATCCCTATGGCGGCGCGGGCGCGACATTCACATCGGCTTCCAATCATGCAAACAGCGTCGGAATCAACCTCTACGGCGCCACCACCGGCGGCGCGCCCGGCGTGCAGCGGGTCGAGAATTTTGATGCCGACTACTTCGTCAACAACATCGTCATCCACCTCGTCACCGTCGGACCGAGCACCACATGGCAGCCCGTCGCCATCGCCTCGCCCATCGTGAACCAGAGTTTTGTTTTCACGGAAACGAATCCTTCCAACATCGCGACGATCAACGCGTTCTACGACGCCTACGTCAATGCGTTCGGCACGCTCTTCGTCAACGGCCTCAACAATGGCGCCGGCAGCCTCACGAACGCGCCCGCATCCATGTACAATGGCATCGCGGTCGGCCGCACCGACGGCGTTCATTCGGGACGCGCACAACTCGTCGCGCCGGCCATCGCCACGAGCTTCGCCACGCCATGGGTCTCCGCCGCGGCCGTCGTCTTGCGCCAGGCCGCGGAACTCGGCGACTTCCTCGCGCTGCCCGGCACCGATCCCACCGACTCGCGCGTGCTGAAAGCCGGCCTGCTCAATGGCGCGACGAAAACCCCCGGCTGGTCGCACACATCCACGGACCCGCTCGACCCCACCTACGGCTCCGGCGTTGTGAACGTCCATGGCGCGTTCGACACACTCGCCGGCGGACAAAAGGACCAAAGCAGCACGGCGCTCATCGCGCTCGGCACGATCCCGACCAACTCGCCATTCACCGCGCCGATCGGCGGCCTCGCCGGCTGGGACTTGAACTCCCTCACCGCGCTCACCACCAGCGACGCCGTGGCCCACTATTTCTTCGACCTCAGCAATCAGCTTTCGCTCTCGCTCACCGCCACGCTCACATGGGACAGCATCGTGTCGGCGTTGAGCGACACCGGCGACCGCATCAACAACTTCGACCTCGTGCTCGTGAATGCAACCACCCACGCGATCGCATGGAGCAGCGTGAGCACCGCCTACAACGTCGAGCAGATTTACCTCACCAACCTCCCCTCCGCGAAATACGACCTCCAGGTCATCCTCCGCGGCGGAACCGGCACGCCCTCGCTGTCCGACAATTACGCCGTCGCATGGTCGTGGACGTCCACCGGCCCCGTTCCGGAAAGTAATTTCGTGTGGGTGATCGGCGCCGCGGGCTTCCTCTTCATCGTCCGCAAGCGCCTCGCCGCCCGCCGCGCCCGCGCCTGAAGTTGCAATCCGCGCAGCCCGTTGGTATCAAACGTGCTCCACCCCCGCACTCGGCCACCGCATGGGCGGCACGCCGCACGATTGTCATGCAAGGCGCCCCTTCAAACTCCCTTTGGAATCCCGATCTCGCGCCCGTCCCCGCTGAAAAGCGCACCTGGAAATGGTGGAACTTCGCCGCGCTCTGGGTCTCGATGTCCGCGTGCATTCCGACCTACATGATGGCCTCGTCGCTCGTGGACACGACGGACAAGGGCGTCGGCATGAATTGGTGGCAGGCCATTCTCACGATCTTCCTCGCGAACGTCATCGTGCTCATTCCGATGATCCTCAACGCCCACGCCGGCACGAAATACGGCATCCCCTTCCCCGTCTTCTGCCGCGCGGCATTCGGCACGCTGGGCGCGAACATCCCTGCCATGCTTCGCGCACTTGTGGCCTGCGGCTGGTTCGGCATCCAGACGTGGATCGGCGGCGCCGCCATTTACCAGATCCTTGCCGAATTTTTCCCGCGCCTGCTCGAGGCCCATCCCATCGCGTTCCTCGGCATCAACGCCCCGAAGCTCGTCTGCTTCCTCTTCTTCTGGGCCATCAACATGTGGGTCATCCACAAGGGCATTGATTGCATCCGCTGGCTGCTCAACATCAAGGCCCCGCTCCTCCTCCTCCTCGGCCTCGCACTGCTCTGGTGGGCCTACAGCACGGCGGGCGGCTTCGGCAAAATGCTCGACCAGCCGTCGCAATTCGCCCCCGGCCAGCCGCGCGCCGGGCAGTTCTGGGCATTCTTTTTTCCCGCCCTCACCGGCATGATCGGATTCTGGGCCACGCTCTCGCTCAACATCCCCGACTTCTCGCGCTACGCCCGCTCGCAAGGCGGACAAATGCTCGGACAGGCGATCGGCCTCCCCCCGACCATGGCGCTGTATTCGTTCATCGGCGTCGCCGTCACCTCGGCAACCGCCGTCATCTACGGCAAGACCATTTGGGATCCCGTCGTCCTGCTCACGAAGTTCGACAACAAGATCGTCCTCTTTGTTGCGATGATCGCGCTCTGCATCGCCACGCTCGCCACGAACATCGCCGCCAATGTCGTCAGCCCCGCCAACGACTTCGCAAATCTCGCTCCCAGCAAAATCTCCTTCCGCACCGGCGGCTACATCACCGGCATCATCGGCATTCTCATCATGCCATGGAAACTCATGGCCGATCCCACCGGCTACATCTTCACATGGCTCATCGGCTACAGCGCATTGCTCGGCCCCATCGGCGGCATTCTCGTCGCCGATTATTTTGTCTGCCGTCGCACCCGCCTCAACGTCGCCGCGCTCTACGACGTGCATGGCGAATACCGCTATCGCAACGGCTTCAGCCTCGTCGCCCTCGTCGCCCTCGCAGCGGGCGTGGCGCCCTGCGTCCCTGGATTTCTCGCGCAGGTGAACTGGACCGATCCCGCGCGCGTTTCTGAATTTTTCGTCACGCTTTATCACAACGCGTGGTTCGTCGGCTTCGGCATTTCGTTCGTCGTTTACGTCATCCTCCGCCGGGCCGCGCCCGCACCCGCCATTTCACCCTCACTCGCCGCATCCTGAATATGAAAACGCCCACGCTTCCGCCCACCGATCACGTCCCCGCGCCCTACACCGGCCCGTCCCTCGAGCAGGTCCTCGCCAAGCGCAAGCAGTTCATGAGTCCCGGACTTTTTCTTTATTACAAAAAGCCAATCATGCTCGCCGAGGGCCACATGCAGTATTTGTGGGACGAAACCGGCAAGCGCTACCTCGACGGCCTCGGCGGCATCGTCACCGTGAGCGTCGGCCATTGCCACCCGAAGGTCGTCGCCGCCGCAAACGCGCAGACCGAAAAACTCCAGCACTCCACCACGATCTACCTTCAGCCGAACGTCGCGGAATACGCCGAAGCCCTCGCCGCAAAAATGCCCGGCGATTTGAAAGTCTGCTATTTCGTGAACTCCGGCTCCGAGGCCAACGACCTCGCGCTCCTCATGGCACGGGCCTGCACGGGCAACTACGACATCGTCGCCCTGCGCAACGCCTACCACGGCGGCAACGCGGCAGGCATGTCCGTCACCGCGCACAGCACATGGAAGTTCAACGTGCCGCACAGCTTCGGCGTGCACCACGCCGTCTCGCCCTACCCCTACCGCGGCCACCACGGCTACGACGATCCCGACGCCGGAAAAAAATATGCCGATGACGTGAAGTCGGTCATCGAGTTCGCGACCTCCGGCCAGATCGCAGGCTTCATCGCCGAGTCCATCCAGGGCGTGGGCGGCTTCGTCGTCTTCCCCGACGGCTATCTCAAAAATGCCTACGAGCACGTTCGCGCCGCCGGCGGCGTGTGCATCGCCGACGAAGTGCAGACCGGCTTCGGCCGCACCGGCACACACTACTGGGGCTTCGAAACGCAGGGCGTCATTCCCGACATCGTCACGATGGCAAAGGGCATCGGCAACGGCGTCCCGCTCGCCGCCGTCGTCACCACCCCAAAAATTGCCGAGGTCCTTTCAAAACGAATTCACTTCAACACCTTCGGCGGCAATCCCGTTGTCAGCGCGGTCGGCAAGGCCGTGCTCGAGATCATTGACGAGGAAGGCCTCCAGGCCAACGCCCTCAAGCTCGGCAACTACATCCTCGAGGGACTCGCGAAGCTCAAGGACAAGCACCCGATCATCGGCGACGTCCGCGGCAAGGGACTCATGCTCGCGCTCGAACTCGTCAAGGATCGCACCACCAAGGAACCCGCCGGCCCCGAATGCGCGCAAGTCGTCGAGACCGCAAAGGAACTCGGCCTGTTGATCGGCAAGGGCGGCCTGCGCGGACAGACGATCCGCTTCGCCCCGCCGATGTGCATCACGCAAGCCGACGCCGACTTCCTCCTCGAGGTTCTAGACACCGCGCTCAGCGAGGTGAAATAGCCGGGAGGGACGGCTTGCGACCGTCCCACTTTCCTCAGATGTAGATCTGCGCCATGCGCCGCCAGTAATATCCCTGGTGCGCGCGGTCGTTCCACAGGTGCATCTCGTGGTTCACGCCCTTGCCGCGCAGGATATCGCTGAACTGCTCGTTGTTTCCGCGAAACGGATCCTCCTGCCCGATCGTGAAAACGATGTCCATCCCGCGCAAATGCCGCAGCCGCTCCTCGCAGCCGAGATTCGGCAGGAAATGCGTGGGCGTGTTGAAATAAATTTCCTCGCTGTAATACCCATCGAACAAATCGCGAAAATCCTCAACGTTCTGCGTCAGGTCGTAGCGTCCGGAAAACGCCGCGAGTTTTTTGAAAAGGTGCGGATGCCGCATCGCGATGTTCGTCGCATGAAATGCCCCGAGACTGCATCCATGCGCGATCACGCATGGATGCGGATTCTTCGCGTTCATCAACGGGAATACCTCATTGAGAATGTATTCCTCGTATTGCAGGTGCCGCTGAATGCGCCCCGCCGGATGCGCCCACCAGCAATAAAAACTCTCCGGATCAATGCTATCGAGGCACCACAATTGAATCTGCCCGAGTTCCAGTTTCGAGCGCAGCACCTCGACCATGCGCATGTTCTCGTATTCGTAGAACCGCCCCGCGCGCGTCGGGAAGACAAGCACCTTCGCGCCCGCATGGCCGAAGACCAGCAGCTCCATCTCGCGGTTCAATCGCCCGCTCCACCATTTATGATATTCTCGATTCATCCCCCGACGCGGAAACTCATTCCGCGACGGACGTCACAAGTCGCGGAAGAAAGTGTCAATTTCCCGTAGCAATTCCCGTTCCTCCGCCACCGGCGTGGGATGTCCCCCTGTCAACGGAAACAATGCCTTCCCGCCCGGAGCCGCATTGTAGATCGAGAATTGTCCCTCCGGCGCCACCGCAGGATCGGCCTGTGCGCACGCAAAATGCACAGGCTGCCTCAAAAACCTCGCCGCCGTCGCCGCATCGTAATACGCGAGCGTTTCCAACGCCTTCGGATGCCGCCGCGCAAAACTCTGCACGCTTCGCGCGCTGCCTGTGGACGGAATTTTCAACCGCAACGGCTGGTTGCCGAACGTGGGCACGTTGAAATGCGCCCGCTGCACGCGCTCCTCCCATGGCAGTGCCATCGCGCCAATCCCACCGCTGAAACTGATTCCGAGATAACCGACATGCCCCGCGGCTTCCGGGCACAACCGCAGCAATGTGCCCACGCCACACCACACATCATCAACACAACCGCCCAGCACGTAACGATCGCGATCCTGGATGTCGTGCAGCACATGCCACGCGGGATCGCTCGAGATCGTGCTGTGGCGCGTCAGTCCCAACCCGCGCGCGCAGAAAAAAAGCAACGCCGCATCGTGAAATGGAAAATGCACATCCGGTTCCGTGCGTCCCGAATATCCATGCCCGATCACAAAGCCGCGCTTCGCCGCACCGGACTTCGGCAGCAATAGCCAGCCTTTGACTCTCACGCGGTCCGTCGAGGAATACGAAAGTTCGAACACGCGCCACGAACCGCGGTCCGCTCCCGTGTCGCGCAATTTCGGCTTCGGCACAACGCGCATCGCCCGCTCGCGCCGCGCGCGCCAGAACGATTCAAAGTCCGCAGGCGGCTCCGGTGCTTCGATCGCAAGGAGCCTCTCGCACCCGCTCACTTGCGTTTCAAAAATTGCCCGCGACCCACCGTGCCGACAAATTTCCCGTCACGCACCGCGACTTCGCCACGCACCGTCACCACCGAGGGACGCCCCTTGATCTCCCAGCCTTCAAACGCGTTGTAGTCCACCGCGTGAGTCTGCGTCGCCTTCGAGAGCACGCCGCGATACGCCGGATCGTAAATCACGAGGTCCGCGTCCGCGCCGGGCTGAATCGCACCCTTGCGCGGGAACAATCCAAACTTCTTCGCCGCATTCGTGCTGCCCACCGCGACAAACGTCTGCAGGTCAATCCGCCCTTCGCACACGCCATGCGTGTAGAGCAAATTCACGCGCTCCTCGAGCGACGGAATTCCGTTCGGAATTTTCGTGAAGTCGTCCTTCCCCATCGGCTTCTGCGCTTCGAAATCAAACGGCGCATGATCTGTCGCAACCGTCTGCACAAGACCCGAACGCAATCCCTGCCACATCACGTCCTGATTGCTCACGTCGCGCAGCGGCGGCGACATCACAAACTTCGACGCCTCGAATCCGCCGCGCTCCGCATATGTTCGGTCCAGCACGAGATATTGAATGAGCGTTTCCACCGCGACATCCACGCCCTTCAACCGCGCTTCCACGGCCTCGCGCAACGCCTCGACGCAGCTCGTGTGCACGATGTAAATGCTCGCGCCGGTGAGCTGCGCAAACGTCATCAAATGATGCACGCCTTCCGCCTCCACCTCCGGCGGCCGGCTCAAATAGTGCCCCTCCGGTCCGGTGATGCCCTCGGCGATCAATTCCTTCTGCCGCTCGGCAACAAGCGTCTCGTTCTCGCAATGCGCGCAAACGACCACGCCGAGCTCCTTCGCGAGCTTCAACGTGCGATAGAGCTCGCTGTCGTCGATTCCAAACGCGCCCTTGTAGGCGAGAAAGATTTTGAACGACTGCACGCCGCTCGCGACGATCTCGCGAAGCTGCGCCTCGCTCTCCGCGTCAAACTTCGTGACGCCCATGTGAAACGAATAATCGCACGCGGAATTCCCCGCAGCCTTCTCCGACCACAGCTTGAAGCCATCCGCCGGTTGCTCCGCGCGCGACGGACAGCACATCTCGAAAATCGTCGTCGTCCCGCCGACAAGCGCCGCCTTGCTCGCGGTCTCGTAGGTGTCCCGCGAATACGTGCCCATGAACGGCAGATAAATGTGCGTGTGCGGATCAATGAATCCCGGGAACACATACTTGCCCGTCGCATCAATCACCTCCGCGTCCGCAGGCGCTTCAAGCGCAGTGCCAATTTTCGTGATCGTCTCGCCCTCGCAAAAAATATCCGCAACGTAACGCGCATCCGGCGTCACAATTTCTCCGTTTTTAATTAGTAGTGACATGTGATGAGTGATTAGTGACGAGTTTAGCTGCTTCTTGAAGTCGGCGGCGCAACCCGTTCAACATGCGCCGGAGTTCTGCTATTTGATCGAAAATCGACGCAGCGTCTCGATCGGAGATGAATGAGAGTTCGAGGCTGATCACGAATTGCGTGTCCAACTCGGCAAGCGAGCCTTCGGCGTTGGAGATGAATTGGATGAATGAGCCCGTCGTGTGCCGCGCCTGCCCTTCTGCGATATTCGATGGCACCGACACAGCTGCCCTGCGCATTTGCGAGATCAGCCCAAATTTCTCATCTGAGGGAAAGTGCTGCGTGACGCGATAAGTATCCTTGGCGAGAGAAATGCCCTTCTGCCAAACGAGCGAATCCCGATAACTCTGCGGCTTTTGTTCGTCACTCATCACTTGTCCCTCATCACTACTCGTCACTTTTCCCGATGCCAGACGTCGCCCTCGCCGAAACTGAACCAGCGGCTCGTCGTGACTTTTTGCTGCGTGAAGAATTGCACGCCTTCCCGGCCCTGCATGTGCAGATCGCCGAAGAACGAATCGTTCCAGCCATTGAACGGGAACCACGCCATCGAGGCCGGCACGCCAATGTTGATGCCGACCATGCCGCAATTCACGCGGTGCTTGAATTCGCGCGCCGCCTTGCCGCTGCGCGTGAAGATGGACGCGCCATTGCCGTAGGCGGACTTGTTCGCCATCGCGATCGCATCATCCAGATCCTCCATGTGAATCACATTGAGCACCGGGCCGAAGACTTCCTCCCTGGCGATTTTCATCGTGTTGTCCACGTGATCGAGAATCGTCGCGCCAACATAAAAACCTCCCGGCGCCTCCGAGACTTTGACTCCCCGGCCGTCGGCGGGAATTTTTGCGCCTTCGCTCACTCCCGATTCGATCAAGGCCAGCACGTGATCGCGATGCTGTTTCGTAATCACCGCGCCCATGTCCGGCTGCGCTTCGCGATCTGTCGGACCGACCTTGATGCGCTTCGTCGCTTCGATGAGCGTCGGCAGCACGGTTTTTTCCGCACCGCCCACGACGACCGCCGTCGAGCCGGCCATGCAGCGTTCGCCCGCGCAACCAAACGCCGCCTCGATCACGCCGCGCGAGCTGTTCTCCGCATCCGCGTCCGGCATGATGATCACGTAATTTTTCGCGCCGCCGTTCGACTGCACGCGTTTGCCATTCTTCGTGCCGACTTCGTAAATGTATTTCGCGATCGGCGTCGAACCGACGAACGAGATCGCCTTCACTTTCGGGTGCGTGAGCAATGCGTCCACGACTTCGCGTCCGCCGTGGACGATGTTGATCACGCCTTTCGGCAGCCCCGCCTGTTCGAGCAGATGCACGATCTTGATCGCCGTCAGCGGGACCTTTTCGCTCGGCTTCAGCACGAACGTATTTCCGCACGCGATGGCGATGGGATACATCCACAGCGGCACCATCGCGGGAAAGTTGAACGGCGTAATGCCGACGCAGACTCCGAGCGGCTGCCGGATCGCCTCGCAGTCAATCCCGCGCGCAATATTTTCAAGCACCTCGCCCATGAGCAGCGAAGGAACGCCGAGCGAAAACTCCACGACTTCCATCCCGCGCTTCACGTCGCCACGCGACTCGACGAGCGTCTTGCCGTGCTCGCGCGTGTTGAGGCGGACAAGCTCCTCGAAGTTGTCCTCGAGCAGCACGCGGAAGCGACCGAGAATGCGCGCACGCTCGACCGGCGGCGTCTCCATCCATGCTGGAAAGGCCGCGGCAGCAGCCTCGACTGCGGCGTCCACGTCGGCCGCGGTTCCGACAGGGCACTCGGCGATCACCTCGCCCGTCGAAGGATTGAAAACCGGCGTGCCGGGGCGATCCGGCTGGCTCCATTCGCCTCCGGTTAGAAAAGGACAAGGTTCAAGGGGCGTGCTCATGCGTCGTGTGTTCTATTTGTTGCGTTCGCCGATCGGAACGACATGCCGCTCGGCAGGACCGGTATATTGTGAAAGAGGACGGATCAGGCGGTTGTCGCCAAGCTGCTCCATGATGTGCGCCGTCCAGCCGGTGATGCGGGCCAGCACGAAGAACGGCGTGAACATGTCAATGTCGAAACCCATCATGTAGTAGGCCGGGCCGCTGG
>JBOHXO010000082.1:0-7195 GCA_050737475.1 Chthoniobacterales bacterium | reverse complement strand
ATGCGGGAAAGTCGGCGAGGTCGTCCTACAACGCATGGACGGCTTCGATTTGCTTCGCGATCATTTGCATGCGCTCCGCAATATCGAAGGGGTATGCAGGCAACGAATCACTGTCCCGACTGGCGGTGGGAGATGAGAACCGCGGCTGCAGCGAGCCGAAAGCGCCCGGTCGGCGCGCTATTTGATCTTCAGCTTGCGCGAAGTCGTGAACCGGAACGTGTAGGTGTTGGACGGCGTCGTGGCCGTGTAGACGATGAAAAGTTTTTGCCTGTGGCGAGTCTGCGTGGTCCGGATCTTGCAGCTCACCTTGATGGGAAGGCCGCTGGCAACCCGGCTGCCGCTTGCGGAAATGGTGCCCTTCGATCTCCGGCACGGAATCGTGATCGGTCCCAGATTCGTGCCGTCGAGATGAAAAAACGCATCGCTCATGTGCATGGTTTTGCCGCGCACATTGATGAAACCGTCGAGCGGGCCCGTATCCGATCCGAAAATAAGCACCGCCGCGATTTTGAAATCCACGCTTGCGCCGGAACTCGACGACCGGGCCGTGACTTTCGAAAAGCCCGGGAAAATATCCGTTTTCGTCTGAAGCGATGCCTTGCCTTTGAAGGAGCCACGAAATTCGGGATCTTTCGCTTCGGCCATTCCCGTTCCGGTGGGAAGGAGGATGACGGCGAGCAGAATGGCAAGAGCGCGACTATTCATGCACGAAGATTAAGCGGGCTGCGATGGGTGCGCAAGTTGCGTCGGCCGGCTGTCAGCGCAGGAAGAAAAATCCCATCACGCCGCCTGCGAGGATGAGGAGGGCGGGATTTATTTTTTTGCCGAAGTAGAGCAGGACGAAGACGACGGATGCGAAGGCGAGGCAGATCTGGCTTTTTTCGCCGACGATGGCGGTGCGGGCGATGGCGATGGTTCCCGCCAGCATGAGGCCGACGACGATGGGCGCCATGCCGCGCTGGATGGCGAGCCGCCATTGCGAGCCCTCGAAGTGCACCCACACGCGCGAGGTGACGATGGCGATGATGCAGGCCGGCAGGAAGAACGCGAGGAACGCGACGAGCGCGCCCGGCAGGCCGGCGACCTTGTCGCCAATGGCGATGACCATGAGCATGTTTGGCCCCGGCGCGAGCTGGCCGATGGCGTAGATGTCGCGGAATTGATCGGGAGTCAGCCAGTCATGCTGCTCGACGACCATGTCTTTCATCTCGGGCAGCACGGCGGTTCCGCCGCCGATCGCGAGGATCGAGAGGAGCGAGAAGACGCCGAGGATGCGGAGGAGTTCCATGGGTGATTTTTTCTCTAAGGAAAGCAGGAAGGCAGGAAAAATGCGGGACGGCGGAGGCTCATGAAACCTCTTCCTGCTTTCCTGCTTTCCTTAGCGCTTTGCATTTTTAGTCCAGCGGCTTTTTGTCGAGGCCTGTGGTGTCGGGCTTGAGTTTGTGCGGGCGGTAGAGGAGCACGGCGATCGGGCCGACGGTGAGCAGCACGTAGAGCAGCGGGACGTGAATGAAACTCACGAGGACGAGCGTGACGGCGACGAGAATCATGTCGAGGTAGTGCTCGAGCTGTTTGTGGCCGATCTGCAGCGTGACGGCGAGCAGCAGGCCAACGGATGCCGCGCCGACGCCCTTAAGCACGGCGTTGACGACGGTGGCGACCGAGTGATTGCTTGCGCTCTCGGCATAGAAAACGGAAAGCGCGAACACGATGATCGCGCCGGGAAGCGTGATGCCGACAAAGCCCGCGACCGCTCCGGGAATGCCGCGCAGGCGGTCGCCGACGATCACGCTCATGTTCGTGGCGTTGAGGCCGGGCAGGGCCTGCGAAATTTCCAGCGCGGCGAGGAAGCCCTCGTCGTCGAGCCATTGTTTTTTCGTGACGAGGCTGTTGCGCAGATAAGCGACGACTCCGCCGCCGAAGCTCGTCGCGCCGATCACGAGGAAGGTGAGGAAGATTTCGAGGATCGAAATCTTCTCATTTTGGATTTTAGTCGGCCCGGCCTCGGCAGAGGCTTGCTGCGGGGATTTTGGATTTTGGTCGTCCATCAGCGACGACGCCCCGCGGCGCGAGGCGCCCTACCTTGGTGAAAATGGCGCGGGGCGTTATTCATGCCCGGGCACTTCGGAACGGCCGATGCCGTAGATCATTGCGGTTTTCGTGGTGCCGAGCTGGACCCATTCCGGTGCGTGGGTTTGCACGGCGCGGAAGAATTGCTCGGAGCGCTCCTTTGCCTTGTGGTGGATTTCGTCCTCGCGCTTGAACTTCGCCTGGAATGCAAACTCGCCGACGAGCGATGTCTCGGACGCGCGATTGCGCCAGATCGCGATGGTGGCCTTTGCCTCGTAGCCGTGGCCGAAATCGAAATAGCCAGGATCCACCTGCACCTCCTCGACAGCGACGCTATTGACGAGTTCGATTTTTGTTTTCGGTGAAACATCAATGCTCTGCATCGCGGGGAAGACCGACGAAATATCCTCGATGCCCTGGTCGAGAATGATCTTCGGCGTGGTGAGGATGCAGTTGTGCGAGTAGAGGCTGCGCATGCCGCCGATCTCGTCCTTGAGCGGCAGCAGCTCGTCCTTGAACTTGATCTCCGCCTTGCCCTCGAGGCGCGGATGAATGTCCACCGCCGCGGCCTTGTCCATTTCCTTGTGGCGGAATTTCACGGCGAGCTCGTGATCCACCTCGGGCCAGCCATCCTTGTAGAATGTGCGTTTGCGCAGGATGAAAGCATTTCGATAAAGATCGAACTCCGGCGTGTCGTAAAACAAAACCTCGCGCACCATGCGGTTGAAGGCGTCCGGGTTCGTCGTGACCTTCACGTCGAATTTTTTCGCGATGTCGTGGACGATGTTCCAGTATTCCTCGAGCCGCTCAGGCCGGATGAATCGCTCGGGGCGCAGGAGAATTTTGTATTCGCGGTAGTGGATCTGGTCGAGGGGGTGGCCGTCGGTGACTGCGCTATGGCTCATGGAAGGGGAATGGTGCGAAGGAAGTTGATATCAGTTTTCGCGGGCGGCGTCATGCGGGAACGCCGGAAAAATGGGGCTGCGCAGACGCGAGAGGCATGCAATTGCTGAACGCGGGAAAGGGAGGAAGGGGGAAGGAAGGGAACGTCAATGGAGGGTCACGCGAAGGTCGTGAGGGAATGGAAATCGAATAAGGAAGGCAGGAAAGGTAGGGAACCCCGCGTCGCGGGGTTCCGTGTTTTTTTCGATGGCACTCGCGCCGCGAGTGCCCCTACCAACGTGAGATCGCTCAGGCTCTGCGGCGCCGCCTGGCGAGGGCGAGGAGGACGAGGAAGGCACCGGCAGCCCAGGTGCCGGGCTCGGGGACGTAGGTGAGATTCAATACGAGGTCGTTGCCGACGTTCGTGATCGTGAAACCGCCCGCGTTGGCGGCGTGCTGGTTGAAGAAGGCGGAGGTGTCGATGAGGAATTTGTCGGCGCTGAAATTCGTGATGCCGCTGCTGGCGGTGGCGATGATCCAGTGGTAGGTCTGGCCGTAGGTGAAGCCGGTGGCGTCGCCCGCGACGTCGGAGAGCGTGAGGGTGTTGATCGAGATCGTGAATTTGCTGCCGGAGGTGGCGGCGATGTTGAGCGCGCCGGTGATGTTCAGCCAATCCCAGCCGGGGTCGGCGCCCTTCGTGCCGTCGGCTTTGTTGATTTCCCAGACGTAACTGCCGCCGCCGTTCCATGTCTCCGCGCCGGTGTTCATCGTGCCGGGGCTGTTGCCTGGGGAGATGATGCCGCCGCTGTTGATCGCGACGGTGCCGGCGACGGTGCCGCTGCCGGCGAGTGTGCCGCCTGCGACGGTGACGGCGGAGCCCGAGTTGAGCGTGCCGTTGACTTTGAGCGTGCCGGCGGAAACCGTGGTGGCGCCGGTGTAGGTGCTCGTGCCGGAAAGCACCCATGTGCCGGCGCCGGTCTTGCTGACGGAGGTCTTGTTCGTGCCGGAGTTGTTGACGATGGCGCCGGCGATGGTGTTTGCGCCGGTGTTCGTGCCGGTGAGGGTGAGCGTCTTGCTGTTGGCGCCGGTGGCGGTGAGGCTGCTGGTGAAGGCGATGGGGCCGGTGCCGGAGGCATTGATGGTGGCGCCGCCGGTGGTGCCGGCGAGATTGAGGATGCGGTCGGTGGTGGAACCGCTGCCGGTATAGGCCAGCGTGGCGCTGGTGGTGGTTGCTCCGATGCCGATCGTGCCGTTGGCGGGCGAGGTGGGGGCGCCCAACGAACTGGCGCCGCCGCCGACGTTGGCGAGGGTGTTGATGGTCACGGTGCCGGCGGAAACGAGCGTCTGGCCGGTGTAGGTGTTGGCGCCGCTGAGCTGGAGCGTGCCGGCGCCGGACTTGGTGAGGCCGCCGGCGCCGCTCACGACGGCGGAGACCAGCACGTCGATGGGGGCGTTGCTCGAGTCGGCGACGTTGAACGTGCGGGTGCTGCTGCCGAGGGCGATATTGCCGGAAAGCGTGGCGCCGAGGGAATTGCCGGTGGCGCTGAAGGTGACATTGCCGCCGAGGGTGAGCGTGCCCGTGCCGGTGGTGAGCTTGGCGGATGAGGTCGAGGTCGAGCCGCCCAAGGTCAGGCTGGTGGCCGTGGCGTTGCGGTCGTTCAAGTCCAGCCAGGCCGTGGCCCCGGCGCCGGTGGCGCTGATGGTGATGGGCCGGCTGGGCAGCGTGCCGGTGGGGCCGAGGCGCAGGGTGCCGTTGCTGATCGTCGTGCTGCCGGTGTAGGAATTGGTGCCGTTGAGGATCCAGGTGCCGGCGCCGGTCTTGGTGAGGCTTAGCGTATTGCCACCCTCGACGATGCTGCCCGCGAGCGTGTTGTTGCCGGTGTTGCTGCCCGCGAGCGTGAGGGTCGTGATCGCGCCGTCGTTGGAGATGGTGCCGGTGTTGGTGAAATTGACCGCGCCGGTGCCGGACGAGTCGAGCGTGCCGCTGCCAAACTGGATGTTGAAGAGGCGGTCGGTGCTGGCGCCGGCGCCGGTGTAGCGGAGGGTGCCGCCCTGCAGGCTGAGGTTGACCGCGGCCGCGCTGCCGGCGCCGATGCCGCTGGCCACGCCGCCGTCGGCCAGGGTGCTGACCACGAGCGTGCCCTCCCGGACGGTGGTCGCGCCGGTATAGGTATTGGCGCCGGCCATCGTGAGGGTGCCGGTTCCGTTCTTGATCAACCCGCCGGCGCCGGAGTTGCCGATCGCCTGGGTGAAGGTGACGTTGTTGCCGCCGACATCGATGAAGGAGTCGCCCGCGTGGAAGGTGACGGTGCGCAGCGAAATGTCGGTGGTGTTGGTGCCGTTGAAAACCAGGGCACCGGCGTAGAAATCCAGCGTGGTGCCCGACCCGAGCGAGTTGGCGCTGAACCAGAGGTCGGATTTGTTGATCGTGACGCCGCCGCCGAAGGAATTATTGCCGGTCAGTTTCCAGATGCCGCCGCCGAATTCGCCCAGGAGGACGGTGCCGTCGACCGCGAGGGAAAGGTCGGTGCCGCTGATGCTGCCGCTGATCGTGCCCAGGTTGTTGTCGGAGAGCGTGAGGGTTTTCGCGCCCACGCCCGAGGAGGTGATGTTGCCGGTGAAGGTGACGCCCGGGGTGTTGTCGGAAAGAATGATGACTCCTCCGCCGGTGGTGCCTGCGAGGTCGACGTTGCGATTGGTGGTCGTGCTGCTGAAGCCGGAATTATTGAAATAGAGCGTGCCGGTGTGGGTGCCGTCACCGAGGGCAATGGTGCCGTTGGCTGCGGTGGTGGGGGAGCCGAGGGCGGAGGCGCCGCCGCCGACGCTGCCTAGGGTGGAAACCTCGAGGACGCCGGAGCGGATGGCGGTGAGCCCATCGTAAGTGTTGCTGCCGGCCAGCACGAGCGTGCCGGCGCCGTCTTTCGTGAGACCGAGGCTGCCGGAAATCACTCCGAACTGGGATGCCGAGCCGGAGAGGATCGACAAAGTGAGCGGGGCGTTCGGCGCATTGGTGGTGTAGTCGGTGAAATTCGTATCGTTGTCGGCATAATCGACCTGAAGCGCCATCGCGAGCGGCGCCTGTGCGATGAGGAGGGTCGCCAGAGCCAGATACCGGCCGGGGGAGTTGCAAGCAGCTAGAGAGAGAATTCTGTTGCGTTCCATCATAAAGCAAAAAGCTTGCGATCACACGGTGTCAACTTCCTTACCGAAAGTCACCCGGAAAACGGTGACATCCCTGCCTTTGTTGATCGGAGGCGTTGGGAGCTCTCCGGACGCGATCGGCAGGCGGGTCGGATTCGGTCGGTGGGTGAACGGGCGTGCTCGGGAGACGATCGGACGCGGTCGGCAACGGCGCGGAAAACTCAGGCGCGTCGGCGTCTGGCGAGGGCGAGGAGGACGAGGAAGGCTCCGGCGGCCCAGGTGCCTGGCTCGGGGATGGCGGTGTAGGTGAGGTTGAGGCTGAGGCCGTCGAGGGATTGGACGATGGCGAAGCCGCCGATGTTCGTCGGGTCGTTGAAGAAGGCGGATGTATCAATGAGGAATTTGTCGGCGCTGAAATTCACGATGGGATTGTCGGCGGTGGCGATGGTGAAGGTGTAAGGCTGGAAGCGCACGAAGCCGGCGGCCAGGCCCGCGGTATTGCCCAGCGTGAGGGAGGTGATCTTGATGACGAAGGGATTCCCGGGAGTGCTGTTGATGGTGAGCGTGCCGCCGATGTCGAGGAAGTCCCAGCCGGGGTCGGCGCCTTGCGTGCCGTCCGCCTTGTTGATTTCCCAGACGTAGTTGCCGCCGGTGTTCCAATCCTCGTTGCCGGTGGTCATGGTGCCGGGGCTGTTGCCGGGGGAGATGGTGCCGCCGCTGTTGATCGTGACGGAGCTGGAGATAATGCCGCCGCCGCCGAGGATGCCGCCCGTGACGGTGACGGCGGAGCTGCCGGTGAGCTCGCCGTTGACGACCAATTTGCCGGCGGAGACGGTGGTCGGGCCGGTGTAGGCGTTCGAGCTGGTGAGGACGAGCGTGCCGTTGCCGGATTTGATGAGCGCGCCCGCGCCGTCGAGGGAGCCGGAGTAGCTATCGCTGCCGCTGGCGGTGGCGACGGTGAGGACCTGGCCGCTGCCGAGACTTACGTCGCCGGAGCCGGTGAGGCTCGAGAAGGTCTGGGCGGAGTTGTTGAGGTTGAGGGTGCCGCCGTTGAGCGTGAGCGGGCCGGTGCCGAGGCTGGAGCCGCTGCCGACGGTGAGCG
>JBOHXO010000081.1:0-1525 GCA_050737475.1 Chthoniobacterales bacterium | reverse complement strand
GCGGGGAATGGCGCGATGAGAGCGGCGGCACGCGCCGATTCGCCGGGGCTCGCGGAGAGGGCCACGCGGAGATTTTGATCAAGGGCGTGGCGAAGCAGCGCGTGCCAGCTCTCGACCGGCCATTCCTTCGTGTGCTGCGCGAACGGCGCGATGAGCAGGTCCCAACGTTTTTCGACCCCCGGCAGCGCGACGACATCCGGCCACTGAAGTTCCGGCGCGGCGTGCGGCAGTCGCAGCCATGCGGCGACGAGATTCCAGTGGTAGGTGACGACCGGTTCCCGGTCGTCGGGGCAGTAAACATCGGTGAGAAACGCCTGCAAGCCCTTGTCGCCGCCACCCACGCGATGCGGAACGTTTTCGAGAAATGCAGCGAGGATTGCCGGGAAATCGGGCCGCGTGATTCGATGGAAAACCACCGCGTCGTAACGGCCTTCGCGCAGGCGATCGCGCCAGGCACGAACTTCGCTCCAAAAGCAGAGGCCCTCGATCTCGGGGATTGTTTCCAGTTGCAGTTCGGAGAGATCGAGCTGGTGGCGGTAGCGCTCCTGGATGACGACGGTCATTCGTGCGGAGGGCAGTCCGCGGCGCGCGAGACGCATGGCGGGAAGCGTCATCAAAAAATCGCCGAGATGGTGGCGGCCAACAAACAGGACGTTCACCGGCTCGCGGCGTCTGCGCCAGGCAAACGGAGCGCGGATTGTATTCATGGCCATGGCGGCCGTTCCGAGACCGAAGTGGATGGCGGCGGTGAGGGGAATCTGCCGACGCGACGGCAGCACGAAGCGCGGAAGCAGAAATGTGCGCCAGCCGTGCGGTTGAAAATACCATGCGCCGTGCCAGCGGGTGGGCTGGCGGACCGGCGCCGTTGTTGGGGATCCGGAGGTCACGTTTTCAAGCCCAGGAATCGCGGGCACCGGCATACGTGGAGCCATCATCCACGGCTACATCGGCCGGCGCCTCCAGCTCGCGGCTGTTGTGATCGTGCATGTAGTAGAACGCGGTGGTCGCGAGGAGAAGCTCGATGGCCGGGTATCCGCCGGCACGGAAGCAAAAGAGGGCCCATTCGAGCGCAGGATATGTGCCGAGAAAAATAATGGTAAGCTGGATGCCGTGAAGCTTGCCGCGATACAGCCGGAGTGCGTTTGGAATCACAAAATAGCCAATCACCGAGACGTAAAGAAGAAGACCGACCAATCCGGCGGGAGCGAGAATTCCCCAGAGCCCGGATTCATATCCGCCGGTGTCCGCGGCGCCGTTCAACTGGCCCTCGAAGAGACGGGTGGGCGAGGTTTCGCGAAGGATTCGGGCGTCCCAGGGTTTGATGCCCGTGCCGATGAGGAATGTGCGCGGGGACGACGTCCAGCGTTCGTAGCCGATTTCCGTGAGGCGTTGATGCCACAGATCGCTGCCAACCGTCATGTAGCTGGCCTCGGTCGAATAGGTGTCGAAAATCAGAATCGAAATCGCCCGTTGAATGCGCGGGCTGAAGTTATAGATGAATTGAGGGTAAAGATTCAGAAAAAGG
>JBOHXO010000080.1:0-5779 GCA_050737475.1 Chthoniobacterales bacterium | reverse complement strand
TCCCCCATCTCCATCCACGTCGCGCACAGCGCGACGGCTACAGGGTGACAGTGGCACCGCTACAGGGCGCGATTCTTTCCGCAACCCTTGCAGACGCGCGGCGCTTTCTGCGATACATTCCCGTTCGTCAATGGCAAAGGCTGTTAATACCACTGTAAGCGAGGCGCTGGGCGTCGTGTTATTGGGCGCGGGAATTCTTCTTCTGCTCGCTCTCATTTCCTTCGACCCGGGCGACGTGCCGGCCTGGGCGTTCTTCAGCAAGACCGTTCCGGCAAACGCCCACGTCTCGAATTTCATCGGCATCGTCGGCGTGCTCGTCGCGGGCCTGCTTTATTTTCTCATCGGCGCCGCCGCCTACCTGCTCGCCGTGCTGCTCCTCGGTTTCGGCGCGGGAAAACTTTTCTTCTCGAACGTGCGCTTGGTGGACCGCATCGGCTGGGCCGCGCTGCTGCTCATCTGCGGCGCCGGCCTCCTCCAGCTTCAGCCCTGGTTCCTGCAAAGCTGGCACGTCGTTTTTCACACCGAGGGAGCCGGCGGATGGTTCGGCAAATATGTGGCGAAGGGCTTCCTGCCATTCGGCGAAATCGGCGCGGGCATCGTGCTCACCGTCCTCTACCTCGCCGCGCTCATCCTCGTCACCGGCTTCCACCCGATCCGCTTCATCAAGCTCTGCATCAAGCGCACCGGCGAAATGATCGCCGCCGCACGCGAACGCCGCCGCGCGAAACTCGACGCGGACGAGTTGTTCGCCGAGAACCAGCGCGAACTCGAAAAGCAGGCGAAGAAGATCGAGAAAAAAATCCGCCGCAAGCCCGAGCCGGAACCCGAACCGGAGCCGGAGATTGAGGCACCCGCCGAGCCCGCCGTCACCTTCCCCGAGCCAAGGATCATTGACGCCTCCGTTCCCGCGCCGCCGCGCAAGCCGACGCTCGAGGAACTCAAGGCCAGCAAGAAAAAGAAGGTGGACGCGCCCTCGCTCATCCCCGGCCTGAAGAGCATCCACCTCGAAAACTACGTGATGCCCGGGCTCGATTTGCTCGATGCGCCGGACAGCGACCGCGTGCCCGCTGATCCCGCCGAGTTGAAGGCCACGCAGGATGTCATTCTCGATACGCTCGCGCAGTTCAGCATCCAGGCCAGCCCCGGCGACATCACGAAAGGCCCGACCATCACGCGCTACGAATTGTATCCCGCCAAGGGCGTGCGCGTGGACCGCATCACCAGCCTCGAACGCGACATCGCCCGCGCCACCCGCGCCGAGCGCATCAACATTCTCGCCCCCATTCCGGGCAAGGACACCGTCGGCGTGGAAATCGCGAACGACAAAAAGGTGAAGGTCACGCTGCAGGAGCTCTTCCAATCGGACGCGTGGCTCAACAGCAAGGCCCGCCTCCCGCTCGCGCTCGGCAAGGACGTCTATGGCAACGCCATTATCGGCGACCTCGCCGGCATGCCGCACTGCCTCGTCGCCGGCACCACGGGCTCGGGCAAGAGCGTCTGCATCAACGCCATCATCGCGAGCCTGCTCTACAAGTTCACGCCCGAGGAACTTCGCTTCATCATGATTGATCCGAAGGTCGTCGAGATGCAGCTCTACAACACGCTGCCGCACCTCATCACGCCGGTCGTCACCGATCCGAAAAAAGTCCTGCTCGCGCTGCGCTGGGTCGTGGACGAAATGGAAACGCGCTACCGCATCATCGCCAAATGCGGCGTGCGCAATATCGCCAGCTTCAACGCCCGCCCGAAACCAAAGTCGCAAGCCGAGCTCGATGCCGAGGCGGACGCCGAAAACGAGAACTCCGACGAGGAAGACGAGAGCGAGGATTCCGGCCCGGTGGAATTGGACACCACGCCCGAGTCCGCCTACGAGAATCATTCCGACTCGCCGGATCTCGATCCGGATGAAGCAGTCAACGAGCCGCCGAAGATCAAGGTCCCCCGAGACATTGACGAACTCGTCATCCCCGACCAGATGCCCTACATCGTGGTCATCATTGACGAGCTCGCGGACCTCATGCAGACCGCCCCGGCCGACGTGGAATCCGCCGTCGCCCGCATCGCGCAGAAGGCCCGCGCCGCCGGCATCCACCTCATCGTCGCCACGCAGACGCCGCGCGCCGACGTCGTCACCGGCATCATCAAGGCAAACATCCCGAGCCGCATCGCCTTCCAGGTCGCCTCGAAAATAGACAGCCGCGTGATCCTCGACGAAAACGGCGCCGAAAAACTCCTCGGCCAGGGCGACATGCTCTATCTCCCGCCCGGCACGTCAAAGCTCGTCCGCTCGCAGGGCGTGCTCGTCACCGACGACGAAATCCGCCGTATCGTCGAATTTGTCTCCGCGAACGCCGCACCGCAATTCGAGTCCACCATCCACGAAAAACTCAGCCGGACCACGCAGCCGGAGGAGGAAATCAGCGACGAGGACGAAGAACTGGTTGAAAAGTGTCTCGAAATCATTAAGCAGGAAGGGAAGGCATCGACATCGATGCTGCAGCGCCGGTTGCGGTTGGGATACACGCGAGCTGCGCGGGTGGTGGACATCCTCGAGCAACGCGGGATTCTCGGCCCCAAGGACGGCGCGAAGGACCGCGAAATCTTGATTGATCTGAACTCACTTCCATGAAAAACGCCCACGAAGGACAGCTCATGCTCTCCATCGGCGCCCTGCTGGCCGCCGAGCGCGAGAAGCGCGGCATCCCCGTGGAGCGCGCGGCGAAGGAAACCCGCATGCGTCCGCAACGCATCCGCGACATGGAAGCCGACGACCTCTCGCATTTCACGAATCCCAGCTACGCGCGAATGTTCATCATCGCCTACGCGAAATATCTCGGCATCCCGATGCGCTCCATCGGCGAACATCTTCCCGATCGCGGCGAGTCTGCAACCGAAGGCTACCAATATATCAGCACCTCGACCGAGGATCTTCCCTCGCTGCGGCACGACATCGCGTCGAAACCCGCCGGCCGCAACAACCTGCTCTACGCGCTCGCCACGGTTACGCTCATCGTCGTGCTGCTCGCCGTGGGCGGCCTCACCTATTATCTCGTCGTCAACGCCTCGAGACTCACCGAATCGGTGAACAAACCACCTCCTCCTCCACCTCCTGCACCCGTGCGTGAGGTCATTGTGCAAAAGGTCGTCGTGCTAAGAAACGTCCAGCCCGACGGCTCGAAGAACACCGCATTCGATCAGGAAGTCGAAATCTCCGCCCCGCCGACTCCGGAGCCCGGCATCGTCACCGTGCGCAAACCCACCCCCGCACTGAATACCACCACCGCCCCGGGCGCGGCCGCCACGCCCACGCCGGAATCCGTGAGTTCAGAGGACCAGGCGTTCCTTCTCGGCTCCTCGCCGGAGCTGAAACCCGTCAACGTCCGCTAGCAGCCATGGCCGCAATTCTCGACGCGCCACCTTCCACGCGGAAGGTTGGGATGATCAGCCTCGGCTGCGCAAAAAATCTCGTGGATGCCGAGGTCATGCTCGGCGACGCCGCCACCCGCGGCTACGAGATCACCGCAAATCCCGACGATGCCGACATCATCGTCGTGAATACCTGCGGGTTCATTGACACCGCGAAGCAGGAATCCGTGGACGCCATCCTCGAGGCCGGCGCGCGGCTCCGCGACGGCCAGAAACTCGTCGTCAGCGGCTGCCTGTCGCAACGCTACTCCGGCGAGCTGCGCAACGAACTGCCCGAAGTCCATGCATTCATCGGCCTCGATCAAGTCGCCCAGGCCGGCGCGATCTTCGACGACCTGTTCGCCCCCGGCCACGAAGAAAGCGCGGTCAACCTCGTCACACGCGGCTCGCGCTACATTCCCGACTACACCACGCCGAAGTTCCAGCTCACGCCCGGCCATTTCGCTTACGTGAAGATCGCCGAGGGCTGCAACCACCCGTGCAGTTTTTGCGTGATTCCGCAAATGCGCGGTCGCCATCGCAGCCGCACCATTGACTCCGTCGTCCGCGAAGTCCGCCAGCGCATCGCGAATGGCGTGCGCGAAATCAATCTCATCAGCCAGGACACCACCTTCTACGGCATGG
This sequence comes from Chthoniobacterales bacterium, assembly GCA_050737475.1. Taxonomy (GTDB): domain Bacteria; phylum Verrucomicrobiota; class Verrucomicrobiia; order Chthoniobacterales; family JAATET01; genus JAATET01. The sequence goes on along the minus strand of JBOHXO010000080.1, from coordinate 1,729 downwards.
ACCTGTGGGAGCAAAAGGCCGGTCCGCGCCAGCCCGTGGACTCCTCGCGCGGTCCCACGCTCGTGACTTTGCTCGACGAACTCGCGCAGCTCGGAAATGACCGAGCCGAGGGCGGCTCCGAATTCTGGGTGCGCCTGCTCTACACGCATCCGGCGCACTGGAGCGACGAGCTCATCGCCGCCATCGCGCGCAATCCAAAGGTCGTCCCCTACGTGGACATGCCGCTCCAGCACATTCACCAGGACCTGCTCGGCACGATGAAGCGCGAGACTTCGCGCCAGCACATCGAGGATCTCATCGCCCGCCTGCGCGCCGGCATTCCGAATCTCGCGATCCGCACCACGTTCATCGTCGGCTTCCCCGGCGAGACCGAGGAGCACTTTGAATCGCTGCTCGAATTCATCGAGCGCGTCCGCTTCGAGCGTCTCGGTGTCTTCGCCTATTCGCGCGAGGAAGGCTCCCGCGCCGCGAAGATGGAAAATCAAATTCCCACGGCCACGAAAAACCGCCGCCACCGCGCCGCGATGAAACTGCAGCAAAAAATCGCCGCCGATCTCGCGCAGTCGCAGATCGGCAGCACGATCCGCGTGCTCGTCGGGCAGCCGCGCAGCGGTCGCACCGCGCACGACGCACCGGAGGTGGATTGCAAGGTCATCCTCACGTCGGAAGCGCCCGTCGGCAGCTTTATCAATGCCCGCGTGACCGGCACCCAGGTCTATGATCTCGTCGCCGAGCCGGCCGGCAGCTGAGGGCCTGCTCGCGAGGCGGACCCGCTTTCGCCGCATCGCGGCGAACTTCGATTGCTCGATCTTCACGCGCGGCTACATCGTCGGAAAACTCGCCACTGATCCCGCCTACGCGGCCGTGCTGCGGACATTCGGCGGATCGGAACTCCCACTCGTGGACATCGGCTGCGGACTCGGATTGCTCGCGCACTATCTCCGCGGCCACGGCTTCCGTGCGTCCATCCGCGGCTACGATTTCGACACCCGAAAAATTCACATGGCCCGCGGGGCGGCCGCGAAGGCTGGGTTGAACGACGTGCAGTTTGAAATCGGCGATGCCGCGGACCACGCACCACGCACCGCAAACATCGTCCTGCTCGACGTGCTGCACTACCTCGACGCGGACACGCGCAAACAACTCCTCACCGAGCTCGCCGGCCACGCGCAAACCGGTGGCGCCGTGCTCATTCGCGGTGCCGTGCGCGAACGCTCGTGGCGTTACCGCGTCACGGTCGCGCAGGAATTCTGGACGCGATGGAGCGGCTGGATTCCCTCGCCGTCGCCCATCGCATTTCCCACGCTCGAGGAAATCGTGGCGCCGTTCCATGCGGCCGGATGCCGCTGCGAAGTGCAGCCATTGTGGGGCCGCACGCCGTTCAACAGCCGCCTCATCATCGCCGCGACCGGGAGCTAGGCGGAATAAACAGCGCCCGCGTCGAACGTCTTTTGTTCGCGCACAGGCAGCGGCTTTGCCTCGCGATCCATCTCCTGGAAAAAGCAACTACGGTAGCCGGTGTGGCACGCGCCGCCCTGCTGCTCGACTTCGAAGAGCAGCACGTCGCTGTCGCAATCGTGAAACCAGCGCACGATCTTTTGCGTGTGCCCGCTCGACTCGCCCTTGAGCCACAGCTTGCCGCGCGATCGGCTCCAATAGTGCATGGTGCCTGTCTCCATGGATTTTTCCAATGCCTCGCGATTGAGCCACGCGAACATCAAAACGCGGC
>JBOHXO010000079.1:0-2164 GCA_050737475.1 Chthoniobacterales bacterium | reverse complement strand
CGAAAAAGACGTGCTCGCATTCCAGGTGGAGCTCCAGCGCCTCGCACGCTCGCAGGGCTACTAGATGACTGTGTTCGTCAACGGCGAGCGCCGCGAACTCCAGTCCGCGCGCACCGTCGCCGCGCTGGTCGAGGAACTCGGCTTCCCCGCCCCCACCTTGCTCATCGAGCACAACGGCACCGCCCTCACCCGCTCCGAATGGCCGTCCGCAACGCTCACCGAGGGCGACCGTATCGAGCTGCTCCGCGTCACCGCCGGCGGATAGAATTGTCATTCCCCATTTCGCATTTCGAATTTCGCATTACTATCCAGCCATGTTCAGCCGCCTTTCCGACAAACTGCAGGACGTCTTCAAGGACCTGCGCGGGCACGGCCGCATCAGCGAATCGAATGTCAACGACGCGATGCGCGAGGTGCGGCTGGCGCTGCTCGACGCCGACGTCCACTTTCAGGTCGCGAAGGATTTCATCGCGCGGGTGAAGGAAAAATCGCTTGGCGAGGACGTGTTGCGCAGCGTCACGCCCGGCCAGCAGATCGTCAAAATTTTCCACGACGAACTCGTCGCCCTGCTCGGCGGCGACGCCGCGCCGCTGAATCTCGACAAGCCCGCGCGCATCCTTGTCGTCGGCCTGAACGGCGCAGGCAAGACGACCTCCTCCGCAAAGCTCGCACGCTGGCTCAAAACGCAGGGCCGCACTCCGAATCTCATCGCATGCGATCTCATGCGTCCGGCCGCCATCGCCCAGCTTTCCACGCTCGCCGGGCAGATCGGTGTGAATATTTTCAAGCCGCAGGCCGGCGAAAAGGACGTGCTCGCAGTCGCGAAGCAATCGCTCGAATGGACCGGGGAGACCGGCGGCAACGTGCAGATTTTCGACACGGCGGGTCGTCAGGAAATTGACGAGCCGCTCGTGCAGGAACTCAAGCGGCTCAAGGAGTTTCTCAATCCGCAGGAAGTGCTGCTCGTTTGCGACGCCGCGACCGGCCAGCAGGCGGTTTCCGTGGCGGAGCATTTCCACGCCGCGCTCGGCGTCACGGGTATCATCCTCACCAAACTCGACGGCGACGCCCGCGGCGGTGCGGCCCTGTCGCTCCGCTCGGTCACGAAGCAGCCGATCAAATTCGCCGGCGTCGGCGAAAAACTCGACGAATTCGAGCCATTTTACCCGGACCGCCTTGCCGGGCGCATCCTGGGCATGGGCGATGTCGTGAGCCTCGTCGAGAAGGCTGCGGAGGCCATCACCGAGGAGGACGCGCTGCGAATGCAGAAGAAATTGCAGGGCGGCAGCTTCGACCTGGACGACTTCCTGCAGCAGTTCACGATGCTCAAGCGCATGGGCCCCCTGCAAAATATACTTGGCATGATCCCGGGTATGGATAAGCTTTCCGGTTCCTCGATTGACGAGGGTCAGCTCAAACGGGTGGAGGCGATCATCCTCTCCATGACTCCCGCCGAGCGCGCGCGACCGGACATCCTGAACGCGCGCCGCAGGCAGAGGGTCGCCCGGGGCAGCGGCACCAGCGTCACCGAGGTGAACAATCTCCTTCTCCGGTTTGGCCAGATGAGGAAGATGATGAAGAAGGCGGGCAACATGAAGAAAATGATGGCCCAAGCCCGCCGGGCCGGAATACCAGGATTGAATTGACCGCGAGAGCGGCGAGATTTTCCAATAACAGACAAGACCAAATGGCAGTTGCGATCCGACTCAAACGCGAAGGCGCGAAAAACAGCCCCTACTACAAAATTGTGGTGGCGGACCAGCGCCGTGCGCGCGACGGCAAATTCATCGAGATCATTGGATCCTACGATCCGAAGAAGGAAGGCGAGAACTTCGCCATCCAGCTTGATCGCGCCGACTACTGGGTCGGAGTGGGCGCCCGCCCCTCGCAGACCGTCGGCAGCATCATGACCAAAGCCCGCAAGAAAGCCGCGGCCTAGGCCCGGTTGCGGGAACCCTCCACAACGCGGTGGAAGAGTTTCTTCGATATATCGTCGGACGGCTCATCGAATATCCCGATGAGCTGATCGTCACGCATCAGGAGACGGAAGGCCGCACCGTCTACCTCCTCGCAATGCGCAAGACCGACCTGCCCAAGGTCATCGGCAAAAGCGGCCACACGATCCAGGCCCTGCGCACCCTGCTCCAGGCCTCCGCGCAAAAAA
>JBOHXO010000078.1:0-8984 GCA_050737475.1 Chthoniobacterales bacterium | reverse complement strand
GAAAGCCCACGGCGGGTTCGAGAGTGTGAAGAGGACGCCCGGCAGGAGGGTGAGCTTGGTGCCCGAATCGAGGAAGTCGGAGTCAACGGTAATGCCCGTGCCTTCGTGCACCTCGGTGGAAGGCGCGCCGGTGTCGGTCAGGAGTCCGACTCCCGGGGGCGTGGTCTGCTGCGTGTCGGCGCCGAGGCTGATCGTCACGTTCGCCAGGCCCACTGCGGCGTTGTAGGTCTGGGCGCTCGAGTAGGGAAACAGGATGCTGCCGCCGGAGGTGCTGTTGTAGCCCTGCTGCATCGGCAGCGCATACGGGAAACTGGCGATGTCGGCCGCCGTGATGCCAACCTGCACCTCGGGCGTGGGCGACGGATTCGCCGCTGTCGGATAGCCGCCGGTCCTCACGATGAAGCCGGGCATCACGCCCGAACCGCCCGCAAACTGAAACTGCGGCAGAATCGCGAAGAGCCCGGCGATGCCCGTGTCAATGGGGTTGCCCTGGTTGCGGTAGAGCCCCACGCCGAAGTCGCCGAAGAATGCCGTCTCGAGCGGCGGCTGGGGCGGGTTCTGCTGCAGTGCGGTATACCATGCGGTGTTCGGCACCGGCGTGGGATCGGGATCGTCTTTCTTTGCCTTCTTCGGGATCGTGAGCGCCGCGCCGATGCGGGCGACGTTCACATTCGAGATCGTCATGATGCCGTTCGCGGCCGTCGTCTGGCCGGGTGGGTAGATGGTGAGGTTCGTCGTGGCGATGGCGGCGTTCTGATACTCGTTGCCGCTCGTGTAGCTCATCGTGATCGCCTGGCCCGTCGCGGTGCCGCCATTCCACCACGCGACGGTGCCGGCCGAGGGATTGCCGGTCGGGTCGGACGTATTGTAGGCGGCGAAAAAGCCCGCCGCCCCGGTGTCGAACTCGTAGAGCTTCGGCACGTTGTTGTCGAAGCCGATGGTGATGCCGAGCTTGTAGCTGGGGTTGGTGGCGCTTGAGGAGATGTTGACAAGCTGAAGCGGAATCGTGACCGGCTGCGTGAGCTGTGCGTGCGCCGCGTGCGTAAGGACGCAAGCCAGCAGCGTGCCGAGAACGCTCCCCGCACGGCACGGCCACATCGTCCTGATTGCTGCATTCGGAGCCTCGAACAACTGACACCGGCGATGGGAGTGGCGCATAAGGACAACTTCCCCATTAGGCGAGGCAAACTGCCTGTCAATTGATTCCCGGAGGATTTTTCGAAACAATGCCTTCCAGTTGCCGAGCGGTCGCAATTATTCCAGCCCGGGAATGCGCGCGTAGCCGATGAAGACGCTGCCGGGCGCGGGCGGTTTCTCGCCGGGCGCGGGTTTGGGCTTCGCCTTCGGGATCATGAAATCGAAGGCGCTCACGCCCCACATTTTTTTGCCGCCATACGTGCGACCGTCGCTCGAGCCAAACATCACGTCGCGGCCATCGCTCTTTAATTTGCCGAGGTAGATCATCGTGTGCGTGACCGGCGGGTCGCGATCCGTCGCGTAGGTGCCGGTCCAGAAAAGCAGATCGCCGGGGCGGAGGTCGTCGAGCTCGAAGCTTTCCTTGTTGCGGCTGACGACGGCCTCGAAGTTATCGGCCTTGCGCGCCCAGACGTATTGCTCGCTCGCGGTGCGCGGCACATCGGCGAGGCCGGCGGCATGCAGCACGTAAAAAATCGTGCCGGAGCAATCCATGCCGCCATTCGCGGGATCGGCCGAGCCGTATTGATAGCCGAGATTTCGATGCGTGAGCGCGAGGCATTTTTCGAGGAGCGCGCGGATGGCCGGCGGATTTTTTTCGAAGTCAATCAACGCATCGGAGGAGAGCGGAGTGACGACGGTCGGCATCGGCTTCGGATCGGCAGCGAACGCGCAGTACGTGAAGAGCACGGCGACGACGAGGCGAAGCAGACGGTGTGGCACGTCTTAAGTTATCCGCGTCTTGCGCCGCAGGCCATCGGGGAACGCCCTGCCGCTAAGCGGTGGGATTTTACCATGGAGGACATGGAGAGGAACGGGATTTCAATTCTTCATGTCCTTCATCTTCTTCACGGTGATCAGGAATTTTGAACCATAAAGCGCATGAAGTTCGTGAAGGGGATTTTTTCGAAAACCTCCATGATCTCCATGCCCTCCATGGTGAGTTTTCAGAACTGAAAATAGATGAATGGCTTGTTGCCCACGAACATGAACAGCAGCGCCACAAGAAACGCCGCGCCGATGATCGCGCAGGCGAGCCAGGGGTTCGCAAATTCCACGCGCCGCTTCAGCCGCGCGCTGCTGAGGATAAAGGTGTCCGCGAGGATCGGGACGAACAGCAGCATCCACGGAATGGGTGCAGCTTCCAGCGCGGCGGCGGGACGCAGCCAGCAAATGGCGCGCAGGATTTCGAGCGTCTGCGCGAAGTTCGCCGAGCGAAACGGAATCCAGCAGAGCAGGACGAAAATTTGCGTCGCGGCCCACGATCCAATGAGCGCCAGCGCGGCCAGCCATGCGGCGCGTTGCACCGTGCCGCGCCACGTCCGCCAGGCATGCGCGGCGCACAACGCAAAACCGTGCACTCCGCCCCAGAGCACGAAATTCCAGCTCGCGCCATGCCACAGGCCGCCGAGCAGCATCGTGATCATGAGGTTGCGATATTGGAAAAGGCGCGACCCTCGATTGCCGCCGAGCGGGATGTAGAGGTAGTCGCGCAGCCACGTGGAGAGCGAGATGTGCCAGCGCCGCCAGAAATCAATGATCGAGACCGCGCGGCACGGGAAATTGAAATTGTCGGGGAGCCAGTATCCGAGCGTGTTCGTGATGCCAATGGCCATGAGCGAGTAGCCGGCGAAGTCGAAATAAATCTGAGCGTAGAATCCAAATGTCGCGAGCAGCACGGAGAGGTTGTCGAAGCGGCCGATGTGCGCGTAGACCGGGTCCACGAACAGCGCGATATTGTCCGCGAAAACGGACTTCATGAAAAACCCGAGCACGAATTTCTTCGCGCCTTCGAGGAACATTTCCTGGTCGTAGCTGCGCGTGGTCTTGAGCTGCCACAGGAAGTCGGTGGCGTGGATGATCGGGCCCGCGACGAGATGCGGAAAGAACGAGATGTAGAGCGCGATTTTGACGAAGTTGCGGTCGGCCTCGAGTTTTGCGCGGTGGACGTTGATGAGGTAGGTCAGCGACTGGAAAACGTAGAAGCTGATGCCGACGGGCAGGATGATGTGGAGCGTCGTCCAGCCGGGGTGAATGCCCAGCGGCTCCAGCGCGGCCTTGAGCGAGCCGGCGAAGAAGTTGGCGTATTTGAATGCGGCGAGGAGGCCGAGATTCACTCCGCACGCGGCGGTCAGCCATGCCTTGCCGGAGCCTCCACGCGCCTGTGCGCGGGCAATGGCCAGCGCGCCGATGTAGGAAACAACGATCACCGCGAGCAGCAGGCCGACGAGGCGCCAGTCCCACCACGCATAGAAAAACAGGCTGCACGCAAACAGGAATGGATGACGCCAGCGGTCGCTCGGCAGGCTCCAATACACGCAAAGCGTGAAGAGGATGAAGACGGCGAACTGGAGCGTGTAGAAAAGCATCTAGGGCGAATGGTGCGGCGCCGCGCCGGAGATTTCGGGCCATGCGGCGGTGATCTGCGCGGCGAGCCATGTGGTAAAAACCCTGCCGCCCTCGGGAGTCAGGTGCGCGCGGTCGCGCCAGTATTCGGACTTCTCGAGTTGCGCGAGTGCGGAGTCCGCGCCGCCGTCAATGCAAAGAAATTCATCGAGCTGACCGAGGCGATACTCCTCGTAATGCCGCGGGGTCGCGGAAAGGTGCGGAGGCACGAGATAGGCGAAATCATCCACCGTGCCCGCAGCGAGCTCGAGGATTTCGCGATTATGAATTTCCTGCCAGGGAAAATCCCATTTGTCCGTGCGGCCCTTGATCTTCGACGCGCGAACCTCGGCCATGGCCGCGGCGTAGTCGAAGCCTTCGGGTTGTGGCGCCGCCGGTGCCGCAGATGCCGCAGGCATTGTGACCGCCGGGATGGCAGTGGTTCCCCGGGAGACACCGGGGCCGCGATTCGAATATTCCCCGCGGAAAACTTCCACGGCGTGAATCGTGCCGACTCGAAAGACGTTGAATAGAAGTTGGGATGCGATCAGCGGGAGAATTTCCGGTGGAGGCGCGTCGTCCGGATCGGACGCATGCAATCTCCGCCATGCCGTGACCATCATCGGCCACGCGTTTGCGGGACTCGCGTAGGCGATGCTCCGGTCGCCAAATGCATTTTCCACAAAGCCGCTGAGCGGATTCTTGTCGTAGGAATAAAGCACCTCGCGCAAAAGAACCACCCGCGCCGCGCGCAGATCGGCAGCCTGCGCGGGCGTGAGCTGCTTGAGCCACTGCCGGAACATCTCGATGCGCTCGAAGTGGTTCGAACCTGATTCCGAAATCAAAAAAACGCGCGCCGGCAGATTGTTTTCGCGCAACAGCCGCTCGAGCAACCCGGGCTTCACGCAAGCCGCCACCGCGCTCGACCCCTGGATGAGCAGCACGACCTCGCCTTTTTTCAGCGGCTTCTTCGCGAGTTTCTCCAGCTCCTTCCGGACCGTGCCCAGGGCTTCGTTTTGCGGATAGAACGGCGCCTCGGGAAAACGGGAGAGAACCAGAGCCGTGCCCACGAACAGAACGATCCAGACAACCAGCGCGCGTTTGAGCCCGCCGTGACCCGGGCGGATTTTCACGAAGTGCAGCGCGATGAATGCGAGCGTGGGAATGAGGATGAGGAAATTCAACGGCGCGCTATTCGTGTCGGGCGGCGCGCGGGATTCAAGCGGAAAACCCTCGGCCACGGGCATACGGAGCCGTTGCCGGTCGAGAGCCGCGAGCCCCTCGTTCAGGGCGTTCCCCTATCGCGAACTGCTGCGCCTTTGTTAGACTGAAGCCGGTAAATTTATTTTGATCGGTCGCAATCCAGAGCCAGCCCGGTTGGTGCCATATGCCCTTTTTGCGGGCGTGAATTCCGCGGAGTTTCCCGATGCGGATGTCCGCGATCATCGGCTTGATGGGACCGACGGGACGATCCCTCGCATCAGCGGCGCGGTGATTGACGCATCGCCCGTCGCGGTGATCGCGCTCGACCGGACGCGCCGCGTGGAAATCTGGAATCCCCAGGCCGCGCGGCTTTTCGGGCTCGATGCCGGGGACGCGCTCGGACGCCGGCTGCTCGACCTTCCGCTCCAATGGCATTCGCCGGACGCCCTCGACGCGCTGCTCGACATGCCCTCGAACGAACAGGCCACGTTCCGCGTCGAGCCCCACCCGGGACAACTGCTCGAAGTCAGCGTGTGGTGCGCGCCGTATTCCCAGCGCGACGGCACGATGGACGGCCGCGTGCTGCTCGTGCTCGACGAGACGGAAAAAAAATTCCTCGAGCGCGCACTGCTTGATGCCGGCGAGCGCGAGCAGCGGCGCGCCGGGCAGGAATTGCACGAGGGGCTCTGCCAGCAATTGATGGGCGCGGCATTCGTCGCGCAGGCGCTGTTCCGCGAACTCGAGCGCGGCGACTCCCCCTGCGCGGAGCAGGCCGGTAAACTCGCGCGCCTGCTCAGCGACTCGGTGCTGCAGGGGCGCAATCTCGCGCGCGGCATCAACCCCGTCGAGATTGACCCCGCGGGCCTGATGTCGGCGCTGCAGGAATTCGCCGAGCGCACGCGCACCGGCGCTCACATCGAGTTGCGATGCGATAAAACGGTGCTCGTGCACAGCGCCGAGGCGGCGCTGCATGTCTTCCGCATCGCTCAGGAGGCCTCCGCCATCGCACTGCGCGAGGCAGGAGCCACGCGAATTCTGATCCGGCTCGCGGAAGTGGACGGCAGCGTGGTGCTGCAGGTGAGCGACAACGGATCGAGCGAGCGGGACGCTGGCGTCGAAATTGGAATTATGAAATACCGGGCGCAGGCCATCCGCGGCGAACTGGCCGTCGAGACTTCGCCGGGAAATGGCACGGTGACCTGCACGTTTCCAAACAGCTAAAGATCATGCCGAAATCCGAAACTCCCACCATCACTGGCAAACGTCGCGTGTTGATCGTGGACGACCACCCGATTTTCCGCCACGGCATCTCGGCGATGATCAATGCCGAGGCCGATCTCCACGTCTGCGGCGAGGCGGGCACCGCGCCGGCCGCGCTGGACGCTTTGCGCAGGCTGCAGCCGGACGTCGCGCTGGTGGACATTTCGCTGCCCGGCACGAACGGCATCGAACTGCTCAAGTCCATGCGCGCGGAATTTCCGAAAATGCCGATGCTCGTCGTCTCGATGCACGACGAGTCGCTGTATGCGTTGCGCGCGTTGCGGGCCGGCGCGCTGGGCTATGTGATGAAAGCCGAGGCGCTCGATCTCATTCTCACCGCCATCCGCAAGGTGCTGCAGGGCGAGCCGTTTCTCAGCCCGAAATTCAGCGACAAGCTCGTCTTCAAGGCGATTCGCTCGATGGACGAGGGCCTCGGCTCGCCCGTGGACAAACTCTCCGACCGCGAGATGGAGGTACTGAACCTGATGGGCCGCGGCTTCGGCGCGCAGGACATCGCGAACGAACTGCACCTCAGCGTCAAGACCATCGAAACGCACCGCGCGCACATCAAGGAAAAGCTCGGCTTCAACGACTCAAAGGAAATGGTGCGCTTCTCGATCGAGTGGGTCGCGCAGCAGCAACTGTAAAAAAGAAAGGGGTGGAAAACGGGAATCCGTCTCCACCCCTTTTTTGTGTTGCGGCGAAATTACAGAATCTTGTCCCTCGCTCCACCGATGGCGTGCGTGAGTTTTTTGAGGCCGAGCTCGATGCGGGTCTTCACGGTGCCGAGAGGCGTGTGCGTGATCGAGGCGATCTCGCGCTGGCTGTGGCCCTCGAGATAGGCAAGGCTGATCGCCTCGCGCTGGTTGTCGGGAAGCAGGTCGAGCTGGCGGTCAATCAATTCGCGCACGTCGAGCTGCTGCGCGTCGCGCTCCACCGGATGCGTCTCGGAAATTTCCTTGTCGGGGTGACGGCACACGATTTCGAAACGATCCGTCGCCCTGCGGTAGGCGCAGGCCTGGCGCACGCGGTCAATCGCCCGCCGCCGCGCAACCGTCGAGAGCCAGCTCAGGAGGCGGCCCTTTTCCGGCGAGTAGGATTCGGCGCGGTTCCAGACCTGGAGCAGCACTTCCTGGAGCACGTCCTCCGCCTCGGTTTCGTCGTGCAGCACTTTCATGATGACCGCTTTCAACACCGTGCCGTAGCGGCGGTAGAGTTCGCTCATTGCCGCGTTCTCATGATGAACGAGACCGTCGGCCAGTTCGCAATCTTCGGTGGATGTGTCTGTTAGGGTTTGCATGGGTGGTGTTTCGTTGTGCAAAGCCTAGGCCGCTCCCGCCTTTCGCGAAATCGGTGCGACTGACGATTTGCGCATCGGTGAATCCCCTCTCCTTTTCATACTCACCTACCGGAGGCTCAGGGCGTCCCCTGATTCCCTCCGCCGCATGAATCTGCCACGGTGAAACATCCCCCGTTTTCCAGGCAAAATCGTGAACACGAGAATCCTCAAAACCCGCCGGAAAAAAGGCCCCGTTGTTCAGCCTGATGCCGCCGCACGGACACAGGATTCCCCCGGGCTGGTGCCGCGAAAGGACGAAAGGCCGGCGTGGAATGCGTCCTGCGTGAGCCCGTTCCGCCGCGTGATCGAGTAGGCCGGCTGATTCGAGGCATCCGCGCCAGGAAGCGCGAGCGATTCAACATTGAATCAACGAAAGGTTTAAAGATGCTTAGCTGGGCCGCAACATTTCTCATCATCGCACTCATCGCAGCCGCCCTCGGTTTCGCCGGCATCGCCGGATCCGCCGCGTGGATCGCACAGGTGCTCTTTGTGCTGTTCCTCGTGCTGTTCGTTGTCTCGCTTCTCTTCCGCCGACGCCCGCCGATTGATTAAACGGGGCTGATGAAAAAATAACCGACGGAAACCGCCCGATGCGCTATCGTCTCAGGCAAATCCACAAATAGAATCGCACCATGACCTTTGACAACGACTTTGCCGCCCCATTGGCCGCCGACGCACGTGAACGCGTGGAGGAAGCCCTTTCCAACGCCCGCGATTTCACCACCGACGCCCTCGCACAGGGCGAACAATACATTCGTGAACGTCCGCGCACCGCGCTGCTCGCAGCATTCGGCATTGGACTCGCGGCGGGCATCGCGGTGGCCATCGCGACCCGCCCCGAGCCTCGGCGCCGGTCTGCATTCGAGGATTCGCGCGAGCGGCTGGCCGAGCTTTTTGGCAGCGTCGCGTCGAACCTGCGCGACCCGCTTCGCAAGACCTACGACTCCGTGCACGACAAGGCCGCGAGCATCGGAGAAACCGTCGCGGGAGCCGTCGGCAAGGCCTACCGCGAGCGCAAATTCCCCTGGAGCTAGGCGGCGGAGTCGCCCGTCTTTTCGGCGAATTCCCGCAGCATTTTTTCGAGCTGATCGAAATGGATTGGCTTCGTGAGCTGGTGCAGGAATCCAGCCTCGCGATAACGCTGCAAGTCGTCCTCCATGCCGTAGCCGCTGAGCGCGACCATCGGCACCCTGCTGAATTCACGAGCCTTCGCGAGCAACTCGATGCCGGTGCCGTCGGGCAGGCCAATGTCGCTGAGGACGAGGTCGAATTTTCCCGCGCGCAATTTTTCCAGCGCATCCTCGACGTTGCCGCAGATCGCGACCTTGTGCCCCATGTTGGTGACGATGCGACCGATGACTGTCGCACTATCCTCGTGGTCCTCGACGAGCAGGATGGAAAGCGAACGTCCGGAGCCGGCGCTGTCGCTGTCCGTGCCATTGGATGGCGCCGGCGCGGGTTTCGCAGCGAGTGCGGGCATTCGCACGATAAACGTCGAACCGAGCCCCTCGCCGGAGCTGCGCGCCTCGATCGAGCCGCCTTGCGCGCGCATGAGATTTTGCGAAATGGTCAGGCCGATTCCGAGGCCGCTCGACTGGTAGCC
>JBOHXO010000077.1:0-8894 GCA_050737475.1 Chthoniobacterales bacterium | reverse complement strand
GCGCTCATCGCCGGTCCGCTGGCCATCGCGGCGCTGCATGCCGCGCCGATCGAGCATCATCTCGTGGACGTGCGGACCATCAAGCCGCCGTTGCTCGAGGAAATCCGCTACGCCACGCGCTACAATTTCACCGGCGAAGCGCTCTATCCATTTCCCGCGGCATTCGTTCATCGCGACATCGCCGCCGCGCTTCAGAAGGTGCAGGCCGACCTCGCGAAGGAAGGCCTCGGCCTCAAAATCTACGACGGCTACCGCCCGTTCTCGGTGCAGCAAAAAATGTGGGACCTCGTGCATGACGAACGCTACGTCTCCGATCCCGCGGTGAATCGCGGCCGCCACACGCGCGGCACCACGGTGGACGTCACGCTTGTGGACAAATTGGGCAACGCCCTCGACATGCCGAGCGCGTTCGACGACTTCGACCAGGACGCGCATCGCGACTCGAAAACGATGACCGCCGCGCAGCGCGCAAACATGAAAAAACTCGAGATCGCGATGGCGCACCGCGGGTTCGAACCGTATCCGTTCGAGTGGTGGCATTTCGATTTTCACGGCTGGGAAAAATATCCCGTGCTCGACATTTCCTTCGACGCCTTGGCGGCCGGCGAACGCACCACCGAGCCAGTGCCATAGTTCACCGGGATTTCACAGGAACGAGCTTGTCGCTGCCGGCAATCTGGAGCATGTTGCGCCGGAATTCCCCATGGATTCGCAGCGATATTGGAAACGGCAGGGCGGGCGCGTGGCGCTGCGTTACAACGTCGGCTGGTGGCTCGCGGCATTCCTGAATTACTCCGCCGCCGTCTGCATCGTCTTCGCATGCGTGCTGCTCATCCTGCGGCAGGCCAATGTCGCCACGCAGGGCGCATGGATCGGACTTGCCGTGGCAATCGTGCTTTGCGCGCTGGCGGCGTGGCTGCGCAACCGTCGCCGCTTTTTCACGACGGAGGACGGCATGGTGCGTCTCGACGTGCAGTTGGAATTGAACAGTCGCCTCACATCCGCCGCCGCCGGGGTGGGCGAGTTTCCGGACGCATCGCGGGCCGCGGACGGCTGGCGCTGGCGCTGGCTGCGAATGCTCGCACCCGTGGCGGGATGCACGTTGTTTATCGCGGCTGCGGCGCTGATTCCCATTGGCCGCACGCAGGCTGCGGCGACGGTCGAGCCGCCTTCCTCGTGGACGCAGGTGGAGTCGTGGGTCGAGCAGCTCGAGAAGAGCGACGTGGCCGATAAAAAGACGCTCGAGGAGCTGCGCGAAAAACTCGACAGCCTCAAGGACCGGCCGACCGACGAATGGTATTCGCAAAATTCGCTCGAGGCCGGCGACAATCTCCGCGACCAGAGCCGCGACGCGATCCGCGCGCTCCAGCGCGACATGCAGACTGCGGCGATGACGCTTTCCGCCGCCGAGCAATTCAGCGAGCAAATGTCCGCGGCGGATATGAAGTCCGCTCAAGGCGGTCTCGACAAGGCGCTGGAGGGGCTGGAACTCGGCAAGATGCCGCTCAACAAGGAATTGCTCGAGCAGTTGAAAAAGGCGGACCTCTCGAAGTTGAAAACACTTTCGCCCGAGCAACTCGCGAAGATGCAGAAACGACTGAAGGAAGGTGCGGGCGTGTGCAAATCCTGCGTCGGCGCGAACGAAGGCGATGGCTACCTGATGGCGTTGTATCGAGTGGGTCAAAATCCGGGCAATGGCGCTCCGACACGCGGGCCGGGCACGGTGCCGTTGCAGTTGAATCCGAGGGAGACCGAGTTGAATTCAAAGACCACTGCCGGCCTCAACAGCACCGACCTCGACAGTGCGCTGCCGGGCGATGTCGTTGGCATGGCCACCGGCGAGCACAAGGTGGACAAGACCGCCTACAATGGACCGGCCGCGGCGGGCGCAGCGTCCACGGGCCAGGGCGGCGACGCGGTGTGGCGCGACAGCCTCACGCCTGAGGAACGCGGGATGTTGAAACGGTTTTTCAAGTGAGCGTCCCTCCGTTTTTCAAGTCATGAATCAACCCCTCACTGAGGCGGAAATCTCCGCCGCCAGCCAGCAACTCGCCGTCCTCCGCACGGCGCTCAACACCATCCTCTTCGGTCAGGAGGAGCTCATTGACAATGTCATCACGGGCCTTCTCTCGCGCGGCCATCTGCTGCTCGAGGGACTCCCCGGCCTCGGCAAGACGGAGCTCGTGAAGGGCTTGTCGAAGGTGCTGAGCCTCGACTCGAAGCGCGTGCAATTCACGCCCGACCTGCTGCCCGGCGACATCACGGGCAACCCGATTTTGCAGGAGGCCGACGGCCGCAGGCAGTTCGTTTTCCAACCCGGTCCGCTCTTCGCGAACCTCGTGCTCGCCGATGAAATCAATCGCGCGTCGCCGAAGACCCAGTCCGCGCTGCTCGAGGCGATGCAGGAGCGGCGCGTGACCGTGATGGGCGAGTCGCATCCGCTGCCCGAGCCGTTTTTCGTGCTGGCGACGCAAAATCCGATCGAGCTCGAGGGCACGTATCCGCTGCCCGAGGCGCAACTGGACCGCTTTCTTTTCAAGCTCGATGTGCATCGCAGCGAGGTGGACGTGCTGCAGCGCATCGTGATGGACCGCCGCATCGGCGTGGAGCCCGAGGCGGCCGTGGTGATGAGTCGCGAAAAACTTCTCGAGGTCTCGGCGCTCGCGCAGCGCATTTATCTGCCGGAGGTCGTCGCGAATTACATCGCGCGCCTCGTGGACGGTTCGCATCCCGGACGCTCCGCCGCCTCGGCGGGCGTGAAATTCGGAGCGAGCCCGCGCGCCGCACTCGGCATGGCCGCGGCATCCCGCGCCCGCGCATTGCTCCACGGCCGGTTGAACGCCGGATTCGAGGACGTGCAGGCCGTGGCCGCGCCGGTGATGCAGCATCGCCTCGTGCTCGACTATGGCGCCCGCATCGAGGGTCGCACCGCGGCGGATGTGGTGCGCGCGCTGATCGAGGAAATTCCCGAGCAGAACCGCGAAATGCCACCGACTTTGCAGGCCGCCGCGCGATGAGGTTTCCGCTGCGCCCGCTGATTTTTTCCGCCGTTGCCGCATGGTGCGCGTTGCCATGCGCCCGCGCAGGCTGGTCGGGTGGCTTCGACATGGAGCCGGACAGCGGCGTGGATATCGGCGTGGACATGGCCTACGAAAGTTTTCCGATGGCCGGTTATGTGCCCTGCCGCGTGAGCATCAAGAACGGCTCGGACACGGCTCAAACATGGAACTTTAGCTTCATCACGCGAACCGGCGACTCCGGCCGGCCCAGCGAGGAGGTGCTCGAGCGGGAATTCAGGGTGCCTGCGGGGGAGTCGGGCAGTTTCGATGTCCTCATGCCGGTGTGCCCCTCGCATCAAAACGACGGCTACGTGGCTTCGCCATCGATCATGGCCACCGGCTACGGCCTGCGTTCGCCCCAGATCTCGCTTCCAAATGCCGGTCGCGGCGGCAAAACGGAAACAGCATTCGTCATCATGAGCCCCGGGCTCGCGACCCGCTCGTGGAAGTTGCTGAGCACCGAACTCGACAAGCGCTGGAAGCAAACGCTCGTGGGCTCCGAGATGGGCATCGGCATGCTCAGCGAGGACTGGCGCGGGTTGCTTGGCGTCGGTGGGTTTTTCATCGGCGCGAACGAATTCTCCGGCCTTTCGCCCGGGCAGCGCCATGCGGTGCGCGCGTGGGTCGCGCAGGGCGGCACGTTGATTTTGTGCGGTGACGGCGAGGTGCGTGATTTTGAAAATGTCGGTGCACAGGGCGGCGAATACGGACTGGGTGACGTGAAGCGCCTCGCGTGGGATGGGGTCTCGGAACTGCCGATTGCGGAAGCCACGGAGTTCGTCCGCGGCTTGAACGACATGCTGGGCGACCGCCTCAAGGATCCGTCGCCGCCATGGAACTATGCCACGAGCCTGGGGGTGGCGTCGCGAAATGTGAGTTTTCTGGCGGTGTTCATCACGTTGTTCGCGGTGATCGTGGGACCGCTGAATCTTTTCTGGTTCGCCGGCTCAGGCAGGCGCCATCGGCTGTTCTGGACGACGCCGTTGATTTCCGTCGGCGCGAGCGTGCTGCTCGGCGCGGTGATTCTCCTGCAGGATGGCTTCGGTGGACGGGGCGTGCGCATGACGCTGCGTTACCTTCTGCCGCAGGACAAACAGGTGCTCGTCATGCAGGAGCAGGCGTCGCGCACGGGATTGCTGCTTTCGCGGAGTTTTGCGGGAAGTCCGGATATTTTCCTCGCGCCGCTCACGACCCCGCATTCCATTGGCGGGCAGCGGAGTTCGCGGACCTACACGCTGGATCCGCGTGGCTTCGGCGGCGATTGGTTCGTGAGCCGCTCGACCCAGGGCCAATTCATCGAGGCCATGGTGCCGTCGCGCGAGGCGGTGGAAATGGTGGGCATGCAGGACGGCGCACCCGTCGTGCGATCGAGCATTCCAGTGATGCTCGCGGAATTTTATTTCATTGATGAAAAGGGCGCGCATTGGTTCGCGAGTAATCTTCGCACTGGCGAAAGCATGAAGCTGGTGAGCACGGACAAGGCAAATCCCATGCAGGCTGTCAAACGCAGCTCCGGTCCCATGCTGGGGCGCGCGTTCGAGGCCATCGGAAACAAAAACGGATATTTTTACGCGATCGCGGCCAAACCGGTCTGCATCGAAACGCTGCCGTCCATTCGCTGGTCGGACGAAAAAACCATCTACATCGGCCCCGTGGTCGCAACGCCATGAGCCCGCCTCCGCTTCCAGCAGAGCCGATCATCTCGGTGCGCGATCTGCGCCGCAGCTTCGCCGATGTCGAGGCCGTGCGCGGTGTGACGTTCGATATTTTTCCGGGCCAGGTGGTCGGCTTCATCGGCGCAAACGGCGCGGGCAAGACCACCACGATGCGCATCATGGCCACGCTCGACGAACCGACCTCGGGCACCATCCGCGTCGGCGGGCATGACATCATGAACGAGCCCGGCCTTGTGCGCCGACGGGTCGGCTGGATGCCCGACGCCTACGGCGCGTATCCGAACATGACGGTTTACGAATATCTCGATTTTTACGCCCGCGCGTTCGGCTACAAGGGCAGCGACCGTGCACGGCGCGTGGCGGAGGTGATGGATTTCACGGACCTCGCGGCGCTCTCCGGCCGCATGATGAACAAGCTCTCGAAGGGCATGGGCCAGCGGCTCTGCCTGGGGCGGACGCTTCTGCACGATCCCGACGTGATGATTCTCGACGAGCCCGCGGCGGGCCTCGATCCCAAGGCGCGCATCGAATTCAAGCAGCTCGTGCGCCTGCTCGCCGGGGAGGGCAAGACGATCTTCATCAGCTCGCACATTCTCTCCGAACTCGGCGAAATGTGCGACACGCTGCTTTTCATTGACGCCGGCCGCATCGTGCATCACGGCTCCGCCGAGAGCCTCAGCCAGGTCGGCGACGGCCAGTCGGTGATTGATGTGCAGGTGCTCGGCGATCCCGATGCCGTCTCGAGATGGGTCGCGATCAACCCCGGCGTGCAGCTCGTCGAGATGCGTCGGCAAGGCGCGCGGCTACGCCTCGAAAATACCGACGAAGAGGCAATCGCCGGCCAGCTCCGCCGCATGATTCTCGACGGTGTGCAGGTCGTGGATTTCCACCGCGAAACCCGCAAGCTCGAGGACGCCTTCGTTGACATGCTCAAAAAAGTCCAGTCATGAACGCCGAGACCGCCACGCTCCCCCGCAACGATTTTCCCGACTGGATCAGCCCCATGCTCGTGAAGGAGCTGCGGCAGGGCATGCGCACGAGAGTCTTCGTGTTCAGCTTCATCCTCGTGCAGATTTTGATGACGCTCAACGTCGTCATCGGCCTGCTCAGCACGTCCAATAACATGGATGTCGGAGCAGTGTACTTTTTTTTCTGGGCGATGGTCGTCCTGCCGGTTGTCTTCGTACTGCCATTCAGCGGCCTCGGCGCACTCAGCAGCGAAAAATCCGCCAACACGCTTGAGCTAATCTTCCTCACCCGGTTGTCCGCATGGCGCATCGTGCTCGGCAAATGGTTCGCCATCGTCGCGCAGACCACGCTCTTCCTCTGCGCCGTGCTGCCATATGTCGTGCTGCGCTATTTCATGGGCGGCGTGAATCTCGGCGATGAGCTTTTAATGCTCGCCTTCATCGTATTTGGGTCGGCTGTGTTCACTGCAGTGACGGTGGGTCTTTCGCCGTTCCAGAACCGCGTTACGATTGTATTCACAATCCTTGGCGGCATTTTTCTGTTGTGGATTTTCCTGGTGTTTATTTTTTCGGCAACCATCGGATCAATGGGCATGTTCTCGAGCATAGGCTCGACGGGTATCTGGAAATTCTGCATTACCGTGCTGCTTTTCGGCGTGCTGATAATCCTGCTCATGCTGCAGATCGCTGCCGGGAAAGTCGCTCCCGCCGCGGAAAATCATTCCGCTGCCAAACGCCTCATCGGCGTCGCGTTTCTTGCGGCCACACTCATCCTGATTGCGCTCGGTGCGGTTCCGCTCGCCACCGTCGTGCTCGCACTCGCCTGTTGCGGACCACTGCTGATCGGGGCGGTGTGCGATACGATTCGCTGGAACCATGCCGTCTACCGGCCATTCGTGCGTCGCGGTCTGCTGGGTCGTCTGCTGGGCAGTATCCTGTATCCCGGCTGGCCGGCGGGAAGCATCTTCGCGCTCATCCTGATGCTCGCATTCGGCGCCATCCTTGGCTTCCACAAGGCGTTCGACAACGATCGGACCACCCTCATTTTCGCCGGCGCAATCGGTACGGTGTTCTTCCCCGCGGCGATCACGCGAGTGTTCTTCGTGCGCACGGAGACGCCGCTGCCATTCTTCATCGGCACGGTGGCGATCTGCTCGGTATTCACGATTCTCGCGAACGTTCTCGACAATATTTTCAATACCGAGCTGCGCACGATGATCTGCATCCTTCCGCCCTGCGCGCTCATCCAGAGCATATTGAACCTCATCCAGCCCAGCCAGATCATCGCGGCAATCGTGGCATGCGGCATTGGCACAATTGCTAGCCTCCTCCTGCTCCTTGCGCGATCCATTCCGGAATGGAGGCGCATCCGGTCCGTCGAGAAGGAAATCGCAGCCCCCGCCGATGAGCCCGTGGCCTGAGGAATCCGCCATGCGCGGCATCCGCCGCACTGCGCAGGCCGCCGTGCAGCGCCTGCGCCTCCCGTTCCGCAGCCGCTCGTGGCGCGGCGAGAGCGGCGGCTGGACCGGCGCCGGCATCGGCAACTCGATTGATTTCCAGGACCACCGCCCTTATCTCCCCGGCGACGATCCGCGTTACATTGACTGGCAGGCCTACGCGCGCACCGGCCACTACACGATGAAGCTCTATCGCGAGGAGGTCAGCCCGCGCGTGGACCTCGCATTCGATGTCTCCGCCTCGATGATGTTCGACGACGCGAAACAAAGCCGCGCCATCGAGTTGCTCTATTTCTGCCTCGAGAGCGGCTTGCGCGCAGGTTCCTCGGTGCGCTGCCACATGCTGAGCGGCACGAACTGCACGCCGTGGAGCCTGGATTCGGCGCTCGCGGGCAAGACGCCGCCCGGCGTGGGCGTGGGAGCGGCGGTCACCGATTGGTCGCGCGTGCCGTGGCGCCAGGGCTCGCTGCGCGTCGTCGTTTCCGACCTGCTGTTTCCCGGTTCCCCCGAACCGCTCCTCGCCATCCTCTCCCACGCAAAAGGCCGTGGCCTGCTGCTCGCGCCGTATTGCGGTGCGGAGTCCGACCCCGATTGGGATGGCAACGTCGAATTCGTGGATTGCGAAAGCGGCAGCCAGCGCATGCAGCATGTCTCGCCGGATGTGCGCTCGCGATTCACATCGGCCTACGCGCGTCATTTCGGACTTTGGAAGGACTTGAGCCGCCGCCACGGCGTGCTCGTCGCCCGCGTGGACGCAGCGCCCGCCTTCCTCGACGCACTGCAACACGAACCACTGCGCCTCGGCGCGGTCGAGTTCATCGTCTGACCATGGACCTGATTTTCGCCAACCCCGCCGGCTGGTGGGCGCTCCTCGGGGTGCCGGTTGTCCTCGCGATTCATTTCCTCCAGCGCAAGTCGCGACGCGTCGTCACGAGTACGCTTTTCCTGCTCGACCAGATGAGTCCCGTGAGCGCGCAGGGCCGCCGCATCGAGCGCCTGCGAAATTCCATCCCGCTCTGGCTCCAGCTCCTCGCCGTGCTCATCCTCGCATGGCTCATGGCCCAGCCAAGGTGGCTGCGCAACGACTCCGCGCAGACCGTCGCGGTCGTGCTCGACAGTTCGATCTCGATGAAGGTCTGGCGCGCTCCCGTCATCGCGACGCTCACGAACAGGCTCGAGAATTTGTCGCACTCCGCGGCGCGCACGGAGTGGGTGCTCACCGAGTCGGACCTCACGCGCCCCACGCTCTATTCCGGCAGCGAGTTGCCCGCGCTCCTCGAAAAACTCACCGACTGGAAACCGAGCCTCGGCACTCACGATCCCGATGGAGCATTGCGGGTCGCTCAAAGTCTGCTACGCCGCAATGGCGTGGCAATTTTTGTCACGGATCGTCCCCACACACCGCCCGAGGGCGTGCGCGTGCTGGCCGTCGGCGAGCCGTTCGACAATGTTGGCTTCATCGGCCTGCGTGTCGAAGGCGACATGTGGACCGCGCTCGTCCAGAATCACGGAACGCAGCCACAATCGCGCTCGTGGCGCATTGAATCGGGCGGCCAGTCCGGTCCCGCTGCTCCGATCACTCTCGAGCCCGGACAGACGCGGGCAATCAGCGGGAAATTGCCACCGGGAATGGATCGCTGCGAACTCGTGCTCGATGCGGACCGTTTTGATTCCGACGACCGGCTGCCCATCGTGCGTCCCGATCCGAAACGTCTGCAAGTCGCCGTGCAGCCG
>JBOHXO010000076.1:0-1570 GCA_050737475.1 Chthoniobacterales bacterium | reverse complement strand
GTTGATGGTGACGCCGGTGAGTTCGTTGTAGGCGCCGAGGATACCGTTACCCGAATTTGCGACAACGAGAGAGGCTTGGGTTATACCAGCCG
Source organism: Chthoniobacterales bacterium (assembly GCA_050737475.1). Classification (GTDB taxonomy): domain Bacteria; phylum Verrucomicrobiota; class Verrucomicrobiia; order Chthoniobacterales; family JAATET01; genus JAATET01. The sequence continues at coordinate 1,478 of JBOHXO010000076.1, read as the reverse complement.
TGACGCAAAATACTGCCGCGGCAACGGCAGACCGCAAGGAGCGAGGCTTCAAAATTTCGAGGAGGATTGGGGTGAAGGGGCAGCGGACATGCAATCCTCACCCCGGGCTCAAAGGACTATCGCGCATGCCGCTGCCGAAGCAAGGGAAAAGCCGGGGGAGGAAAGTGTAAAATCGTTCCGGTGAGAGGATTAGCGATAACGTTCATTGACAAACGTCCGGGTTCCCCCACAAGTATGGGATCATTGCCACGGCCCCGCGAATCCTCCCACTGGCAATGGACACGCATCGTCGAGGCTGCTCGCTCCCGATTCATTGACACCCCCCTGTCAGGAAATTTGAAATGACCCTGAAAAATATTTTTACAACCTTTGCGATATTACTGCTGATCAGTGGTCAGGTTTTCGCGCAGACAAACGTCTCGCAAGGCAAGTCGTCCACCGCGTCGAGTGTCCAGGGGGCGAATGTCCCGGGAAACGCGAATAATGGAGTCGCGACGGGGGCGCGCTGGGCGGCTTCGGACGCGACCTTTCCGCAATGGTGGAGAGTTGATCTTGGTTCCAGCCACACGCTTACGCACGCAGACATTAATTGGTACAGCACCACGGCGCGCGCCTATAAATACAAGATCGAGGTCTCCGCGGACGACGCAACTTACAACACCGTCGTCAACAAGACAGGCAACATCACTTTCGGCGACACCTCGGACACTTTCTCCGCGACCGGGCGCTATGTGCGGGTCACCGTGACCGGCGCGAATGCGGGGTTCGCCTCCGCGTATGAGATTTCCATATTCGGCACGCCCGCCGTGTCGGCGCCGTCCATCACGAGCACGTTGACGGCTTCGGGAACAGTCGGGACCGCATTCAGCTACCAGATCATGGCGTCGAACAGCCCGACGAGCTACAAAGCGACGGGGCTGCCTGCGGATCTCTCCATCAACACCTCGACCGGGTTGATCTCCGGCACGCCGACCGCAGCGGGCGGGCCAACGACAGTGGCGATCAGCGCGACGAATGCCGGGGGCACCGGCAACGCGAATCTCGCAGTGACAATCAACGCGGCTCCGCTCGTCCCGCCTGCAGTTCCGACTGGCCTCACCGCAACGCCGAACAGCACGAGCCAGATCACCGTGACATGGAATCCTGTCGCCGGTGCGACCGGTTATGATTTGCAGCGTGATGGCGTGACGGTCGCGAACGCCACGTCACCAAATGTGCATACCGGCCTCGCTGCAAGCTCCACGCATACCTACTCGGTGCGTGCGAAAAATGCCGATGGCAACAGCGCTTACAGCAGCCCGGTTTCGGCGACCACGCAGGCCGCGGCCGCCGTGCCGGTGGCGTTGTTCAATAGCAGCACGGTGCTCGAGCCCGATACGACCGTGGATACGCCGACGGCGTTGATCACCCGCTTCGGCGACCGCGCCCGCGACCGCCATGCGCGCGAGGACAACTTCCATATCTACGACCACTACCTG
>JBOHXO010000075.1:0-5438 GCA_050737475.1 Chthoniobacterales bacterium | reverse complement strand
CTGCTTCTGAGGCGGTAAGGTTGCCTCACTCGTATAGCACGCCAGCGAATCGCATTCCCTGCATTCGTAGCCGTTTTACACTGAAAAACCTTAAATTACACTCCCTCCCGGAGGTGTTCAATCGGCTGGCGCGCCTGCGGTCTTTTGTCGGATTCGGGACGCGCGAGGTCTGGATGCTGATGAAATTTTGCCACCGCAGAGACAACTTGAAATCCACTTCGCGACGCGCGGCTTCATCGCTGGCACTGGCGGCAATTGTCGCTCTGGCACTTGTTTCCAGCCCCGCGCGGGCGGCCACCTCGACCTTCACGTTCGAGACCAACTATGTCGCGACCGGCATTGACCAGTGGGGATCCACCAGCGACGGCTACGCGAACAGCACGACCTACCAGAATTTTTTCGGCACCACTTGGGACGAGAGCATTGATTTCGGCGGATTCTCCTACGGCCTTTTCGGCGAGAAATACGGCTTCAAGGGCAACGCCTTCACGAACGGCAAGGTCGGGCTCGACGTCTATTTCAAGGGCAGCACCGGCTCGGTGGACATCCATTCGGCGAACACCGTCAATCTCGAGGTGTCCAATCTCAGCATCGCGAGCGGGGCGACCGGCCTCATTCACGTCAACCAAAACAAGATCGCCCCGACGAGCGGCAACACGCTCACCTCGGTTTTTCCGACCATGGAGTTCTCGGTGGACGCGACCTTCCAGATTGATGCGGGCGTCAGCGGCGAGTTCGCCTACGGCGTCGGTTCCTCGAGTGGCACGGTGGATCTGGCCGATGTCAAAAACGTCATCGCCGTCGCCACGCTCAACCCGCTCCTGCTGCTGTCGAATCCCTTCGACACGAAGCTGCGCATCCTCAGCTACAATCTCAATAACAGTCACGATGTGACCATCGGCCTCTCGACCAACAACACCATTTTCGGCTCCCCAAAAGAGACCCTCGGCCTGGAAATTCCCGTGCTCAATCTCGACTCCCCGGCCGGCCTGCGCCTCCCGCTCAGCCTCGGCCGCTTCATGCCCGAAAGGCGAATCGGCGATTACGACGTCTCGCTCAATACGGAAGTCGAGTTTGGCAATGTGGTCCTTCATTCGCCCTACGCTCTCGATCTCGCCTCCGGGGTCGGCAACGTGGCCAGCGGACACCAGGACCAGATCATCGGCCTCGCCATTGACCCCATCGGCATCGCCACCCTGGCCGCCGGATTTCCCATCAATCCGCTCGCTCCGAAAATCGGCATTCCCGGCACGCCGCTCTCCGTCGAGGCCACGCTCCTCGAGGCCCAGCTCCAGCTCGACATGGGCCTCAACCAAACCCTGACATTCGCGCCGAATACCTACGTCCGCCTCCTCAGCAATTACGACGTCACCTATTCCATCAACGGTCAGACCGTCACCTCGAGCGACCTGAAATATCTCCTCCCCTCCGACGGTTCCGATTTCGACATCCAGATCACCGGCAAGCCCACGCTTGAGCCCGATGACGAGCCATGGACGCTCACGCCCACCGTCTATTCGACACCGACGCTGCAAAACACGCTCGACCTGAATTTCTCCACGTCGCTCGATGTCACCGCCGGTGAGCTGGGGCTCGTTTACGAGGGCCTCATCCCGCTGCCCATCATCCCGGCGCTCTACCACGAAAACTTTCCCTTTGGCGACCTCGGAGCCATCAACCTGATCAACCGCACGCTCACCCTCGGCAACCTGACCGAGTTCCAGCAGGTCTATCGCTCCCTCCGCCCGCTCGTCGGCGGCGCCGTGCCGAAGGATTTCTCCGTCCTCCTCGGCGAATACATTGTGGACGACGAGGTCAGCGGCACCTTCAAGGCCCAGCCCATTGCCGGCACGCTCATCCTCACGAACTCCTCTTTCGACAACGCAACGGCCCTCGAGGTCCCCGGCACATTCCAACTCAAAGGCCAGAGCAACATCGCCGGTTCCGCCGGCCTCACCGTCACCGGCGCCCTCAAGATTGACAAGGGCAGCCGCTTCATTGACTCGGGCACGGTGGATGCCAATGGCGACCCGCTGCTCGATGGAAACGGCCGGCGCATCGCCGGCTTCGTGGATGCCAACGGCCTCGTCTCCAGCGGCACGTTCAACATCGCCGGCCGCCTCAGCTACGAGGGCGCGGACATTGATAAGATCGGCGCGAATGCAAAGTTCATCCTCGTCGGCGATCCGGCAGACCCCACGCACCCTCGCATTGACAACGGCGGCGCTGACGCCTTCGCCCACCTGCATTGGATAGACGGCTCGCTCTCGCTCACCAATCTCGACATCTCCACCGATCAATTGCTGGTCAACCACGGCACGCTCGCGCTGCTCGGGGACAGCAACCTCACCGCCCGGGGCTACGACAGCAACGCCGCCGCCAACCTCGCCATCGCGGGCGGCAACGTCCTCGATGTGAGCGGAGGCACGTTCGGACGAGTAGACGCCGCCGGCGCGCTCACGGGTTTCAACGCCGCCCTCGGCGACCTCACCGGCGCGAGCATCATCTACAACGGCTTCGGCGGCGCAGGCATCACCGCCAAACCCGGCATCACCAGCAACTCGGGCGACCTCATTCTCTCCGGCACGCGTCCGGCCAACGGCTACATCATCCGCACGACCGGCGCTTCCACGTTCGTGGACGGACTCGCCACGCTCGCCGCGAATTCCGGCACGCTCGTCCTCGCCAATGGCGCCACGCAGACCCTCACCGGCAGCTTCTCGAATACCAAAACGGTCGGCATCACCATGCCCACGACTCCCGCCGTTCCCGTCGCACCCTTCACCACGCTCACCGTCGCCGGCGGGTTCACGAATTTCAAGGACGTCATCATTGATGGCGGCATCCTCGCCGCGGGGTCGTTCACGCAAACCTCCACCGGCCTGCTGCAGCTCACGCGCGGCGCCGAAGTGAATCTCACCGGCGCGATCGGCGGCCTCTCCGGCAGCGGCAACACCACGCTCGGCAGCGGCAAATGGTATCTCGACGGTACCGTCACCTACACGGGCAATCCCATCGTCACCATCGGCACGGACACCGACGTTCGCATCAGCGGCGCGGGCCACGGCTTCGCGCTCAATGACGGCTCGAACGCCTACCGCAATCTCGCGGTTAACAACGGTTACTTCGTCCTCTCCTCCGGCGCCACCGCCGCCTCGACGGTCGCCTTCAGCAATACCAACCAGCTCACCGTCAACGCGAACTCCTCCTTCACGACAAGAGGCCTCACCGAAAATTCCGGCAACATCAGCATCGTCCAGACCGGCTCCTACGACACCACCGGCGCCATCCCGAGTCTTTGGGCCAGCACGAACAGCATCCCGCTCACCCCGGCCGGCCTCCTCACCGGCGGCGGCACCACGAATGTCGCCGGCACGCTCACCTTCTCCGGCCCCGCGCCCTCGGGCGGCAGCGGATCGCCGCTCACCGGCGTCGCCGCCGGCACGACCCTCGCCATCAACCACACGAGCCTCTACGCCCCGACCAACACCAGCTACGTCTTCAACGAAGCGCTCGTCAGCCGCAATCCCACCACCGGCGCCGCCGGAAACGGCTTCGCCAACTTCTCCACCATCGCCGGCACCCTCATGCTCAGTGGCGGCTCCGGCAGCCGCACGGACGCATCGCTCGCCGTGATCGGCGGCGGCCTCCTCACCGTGGACAAGGGAAGCACGCTGCAGATCACCGGAGCCAGTTTTACGACCATTCCCATTACGCTGAATTCCGACAGCCACGTCATCGCCGGCACGGTCCTCAATGGCAATCTCATCCTCGGCGGCGGCGCGAACACCACGACATTTTCCGTTCCCGACAATTTCGTTTTCTCCGGCACCACCCAGCTTGGGCGGGAGGTTCTGAAAGCCAGCGGCGGCGTGAGCTACTACGAGACCACCGGCAAAGGCGCGCTTTCCTCCGCCGCATCGTGGACCAACAACGGCGAAATCACCGGCGTCGGAAACGTCAAGGGACACAGCATCACGAACACCGGCGTCATCTACGCGACCGGCGGCAACGTCCCCGCAGGCGATGCGTTGCTCATAGACAACTCCGCCGGCACCGGCCGCGGCGCCATCACGAATACCGGCAACATCGGCTCCGGCGGCAACGGGCTCTATTCCTCACGACTCACGATTTCGGGCATGGACATCGCGAACTCCGTCACGAACGGCTCGGTCGTCACGAAGGGCCAGCTCTTCGCCAGCTCCAACCTCGATCTCCAGCACTCCACGGTCACCGGCGGCTTCGTCAACATCGCCGCCGTCACCGCCAGGGACCTCGGCACCGGCGTCACGAGCGTCACCGCGAGAGGCCGGTTGTCCCTGCTCGATTCCACGCTGACCGGCGTCACGCTCACCTCCGACGGCTACATTGACATCCTGAACGACAACGGCGGTTCCAGCACCATCGGCGGCACGATTTTGCTGAAGCCCGCCGCGATCCTCACCGTCAGGGGCAACGGCGCCACCGGTGCCACGCTCATCGTCGGCAGCGGCTCCACCTTCACGAATACCGGCACGATCCGCCTCGAGGACGGCGCGAATTTCTCCGGCTCCACGATCACGAACCAGGCCCTCATCACCATCGCCGGCGGCCGCACCGGCCCGCTCGACAATATTGACAACACGATCAACGGCATCGTCACGCTCGACCACGGCACGAACCTCCAGCTCAATGGCGCGTTCAGCAACGCCGGCCGCATCGAGCTCTCCGGCGAGTCCGCCACCGAGCCGCTCCCCGGCGGTGCCACCATTTCCCACAGCACCATCACCCTGCTCGGCAACGCCACGCTCTCAGGCGGCGGCATTCTTCAGCTCGGCGGTTACAACACCATCGGCACCATCACCGCGTCGAACGGCGCCACGATCCGCACCACCAACACCCAATGGCGCAACGGTGCGAACGATCTCGGCAACGTCACCATCGTCGGCACCGCGGGCACCGAAGTCCTCACCATTTCCAACCAGACGCTCAGCGGCCAGGGCCTGCTCGGCAACGGCACGCTCTCGCTCATCAACGACACGAACGGCACCATCCGCGTGCTCGGCAACGGCTCCACGCTCGCCATCAACACCAATAGCAGCGGCTTCACGAATCGCGGCACGCTCGACATCGGCGCCGGTTCCACGATGAGCATCACCGGCGGCACTTTTCATTCCTTCACGCCCGCAGCGAGCGGCGCGAATGCCATCCTCGCCCAAGGCCGCTATCGCATCGCCGGCACGCTCGCGATCAACGGCCTCACCGATTTCGACAACGCGGCCAACATCGTCTTCAGCGGCTCGAACGTGCATTTCACCGACCAGATCGGCAATGAACGCGTCCTCCTCAACAACCTCGCGACGGGCAGTCTCGAGGTGCGCGACGGCGCCGCCTACTCCATCCCCACGACCGCGGGCAGGCACTTCACGAATGCCGGCACGCTCGTGGCCAGCGCTGGC
>JBOHXO010000074.1:0-4837 GCA_050737475.1 Chthoniobacterales bacterium | reverse complement strand
GGTGTGTTCCGATATCGCAAAATACGCGAGCGCGGCGGCTTTTCTTTGCTCCGGTGAGATGGCCAGTTCGCCCCGGGAAGCGGATTTCAACAACGAGAAATATTCGTCGGCATCGGCCGGGTCGTGTGTGAACCCGAGATTCGCGTAGAACGCACGTGTGGACGTAATGACGGGCCGGCCAAGCATGGCTCCCTCCACGCCGACCCGCGAAGTGAACGGCAGCACTGCGGCAGCGCGCTCGATGAGCTCGTAAGTATTGACGGGATCGTAGGCCGAGATGAAGTGAACGAACTCGCCCGATGGATCGGCGTCCCGGAGCACGAGCGTCCAGTCGTCATTGCCCCGCCACCGCTCGAGCCGCTCGCAGGGATGTTGTCGGACCACAAGCTCCACACGATTTTCCACAGCCCAACGTGCCGTCGCGAAAAGCCATGCGTTGACCGTCGGAAAAAGTTTCTGACGCATGATCGCCGCGGAGTCGGCGCGATAGTTCAGGCAAAGCAGCAGGAAGTCCTTGCGTGGAAAGGGAGGCGTATTCTGCAGTTGAAGCGCGTGATCGTCCTCGCCCTGCCGGCGGCGCGCGATCCAGTCCTCGGCGAGCGCGCAAAAACGGCTCTGCTCCTCCTCCGGCCGTTGTGAGAAAAACCGGAACGCCTCGGGCAGGTCGTCGTTGTGCGCAGCGACGCCGCCAATGCAAAGTTTGATCTCTCCGCGTCCGGAATCGTAGGTGGCAAATGGAATTCCCAAACGCCGGCAGGCCTCCACGTAACAAACACTGCCGCCCATCACACCGCCTGGAAGAAAGAGCATTTCCGGCCGGTTGCGATACAGGAAATCGTGCACGCGAGCGTATTCGCGACCCATGCCCTCCACAGCCTCCTCCTCGACCGTTGTGCCGTAGGCGACTGTCTCCGAGCGATTCAACCAGACGGCATTTTCATTCGTCCAAAGCTCGAGCATGTCGTCGGAAAGCGACTCGTCTCCGCCCGCTCCATCAATGTGTTCGACCTGGAAGCCTTCGCCCAACGACTTCAACAAACGCCGCAGGATTTGCTGCTCGCTCGAATAGTGGTCGTGCCGATGAAAGGGAAGATCCGGCGAATGTCCCAGGAACCGCACCTCCGCACCCGTGCTGGCCAGTGCGAGCCCGATCTCGAGACTGAAAAACGGCACTGCGGTCAACCGCCACGGCAGAATGGGAATTAAAATTCCGCCTCCCTCTCCCGTCGTGCGCGGGATGTCGCCGTTGATGCGCCGCGCCATCAGCGCAGCTGCCGCAGGGAAATCGAAACCCACCGGCGGCGGTGGCGCGCTTTTCCGCCGGCTGAACCAGGAGAATGGAAACATGTCGTTAAAACCTGCGCGAGCGATGGCCCGCGAATGACTCGCTCAATATGCGATCACTTTGCTGAACATCAGCGGAGCGACGGCGAGCACGTCGGCGATGCGTGGACCCGCGTGACCGTCGCCATAGATCGGATCTGCAACGGAATCCGTGCGGCTCGATTGCCGGCGAATCGCCTCGAGAATCGCGCCGCGTTCGTTCGCGACATCAACGACGTTGCGTCCGCGCTCGCGGCCCTGCTGGCGCGTGCCAATGTTCACCGCAGGCACGCCGAGGAATGCGCACTCTCGAATCGCCACGCTGGAATTGCCGACGATGCAGCGGGAATTTTTCAAGAGCCTCAGGAAATCCGCGGGCATCATGTTTTTGAAAAAACGGACCCTCCGATCACCATCCCGCTCTCGAAAGGCTCGAATGCCGCTCGCCAGTTGCTCGGAACCCGCATCAATGTTCGGCCAGAACCACAATGCCTGCAGGTCGCTTTCCGTGACCGCATGCAGCGTCTCCTCGACCTGGCGGCGCGCGTCCCCGCATTCCGTGGTCACCGGATGCTGCATCACGACGATGTATTCCTTGCGGAGATCAATTTCGGCACCGACGCCGCCGTATTTTTTATGCGGATCGAAATCGAGCTCGGGACGATCGAGAATATCCGTCGCGAGATCAATGGAAGGGCAGCCGGTCACATGCACGCTCGAGGGATGCTCGCCCATTCGCACGACCCGTTCGCGCGCCTGCCCGGTGCTCACCAGATGCAGGTCGGCGAGCTTCGTGATCGAGTGCCGGACTTTCTCATCAATTGATCCCGTCACTTCGCCGCCCTGCACGTGTGCGAGCGGGATGTTCATGTAGGCGGCGGCCACGGCGGTCGCCATCGTTTCGTAGCGGTCCGCGATGGTGACGACCACGTCGGGTTTGAGATTGTCGAAAACGGTTGCCAGCTCCGCGAGGCCGAAGCCCGTCGTCTTCGCCGAGCTCAGCAAAGTCTCGCCCTCGACCACCATGAAGACGCGCGCGTGAATGGGAAATCCATCGTTCAGAATTGTCTTCGTGATATCGCCGTAGCGATCAAGCAGCGCGGAAGCCGTGACGACAAGCTGCAGCTCGAGGTCGGGGTGACACTGGATCGCAGCCAGCGCGCTTTTAATGCGGCTGTAACTCGGACGCGCCGTGATGACGACACAGACTTTGCGTTTGGAACTCATTCAAAAATTTGCGGCGACGAAATGCTCCGGCCGCAGCAGCACGTCATCGCCCACATCGACCGCAAGCGCGGCGCCGACAAGCGCATCGAGTTTCGACGATGGGATGCCGCCGCCAGGTTTCTTCAACGTGAGATCCTCGCGCCGCAAGACCGCACCCGCAGGCAACGGCGCGACGAGCGCGACGCTTTTCGTGAAGCGCATGCGATTCTCCGTCTGCATCGCGGCACTGGCATCCTTGTCCACTGGATTCAAACGGGCCTTCTCCACCGCGCGGATACCGTCGGCGAGCTGCTTCAATTCCTCCGGAACGAGCGAAGCGGGAACGTCGGGCCCAAACGCGAGCCGCGAGAGCGTGAGATGCACTTCCACCACCGCGGCCCCGAGCCATGCGGCGAGAATTCCGGGATGAATCGTGCCGGAGTGATCGGAGAGTCCGACGGGGCACTTGTAGCGCTCGCGATATTCCGCGAGCAGGTTGAGCCCCCAATTTTCCGGCGGACACGGATACTCGGTCGTGCATTGGAGCAGCGCAAAATCCGCGGAGCGCGCGTGCATGACTTGAACGGCGCGGTCGATATCGGCCCATGCGGACATGCCGGTCGAGAGCATCACCGGCCGCCCCGTCGAAGCGAGACGATCGAGAAACGCTTCCTCGAACATTTCGCCCGAAGCCACCTTCCATGCGGCTACGCCGATTCGCTCAAGCAGATCAACAGCGACGAACGAAAACGCGGAACCAAGGAAAAGGATTCCTCTCTCGTCGGCATGCACCTTGAGACCGGCCCATTGCTCCGCGGAGAATTCCATCCGCTTCCAATAGTCATAGCGCGTGGCGTCCTGCGCGCTGAATGCGACGCGCCACGGCTCTTCCCGCGTGCTTTCCGCAGCGGCAATGTGCGTCTGGAATTTGACAGCGTCCGCACCCGCCCCGGCCGCCGCGTCGATGAATGCATGCGCCGCGCCCAGGCTGCCGTCATGCGCCTGCGCCACCTCGGCGACGAGGAGGCATCCGTTGTCAAAAAAACCACTCACTTCAAGCCTTCCAGACCTGCCCCTTGCGCGCACGCAGCCCCTCGAGCGCATTGCGCGTATCCACGATGCACGGACACTTGCGAAGCAGGAGCGATAGGTCAACGCCACGATGAGCGGTCGTGATCACCGCCGCGTCGTAGCGTGCGAGCTCGGTCGCCGTCCATGGCACGGACCGGAGCGACTTGCCGCCCGCGCGCACGACCGGAATAAACGGATCGTGGTAGGCCATCATTGCACCCCTCGCCGCAAGCGACTCGATCACGCGATAGGCCGGGGATTCGCGGTCGTCGGAAATGTTCGGTTTGTAGGCCACGCCGACCAGCAGCACGCGGCTGCCCTTGAGCGGCTTGCCGTGATGGTTCAAAGCCTCTGCGGCACGCTGAGCGACATAGTCGGGCATGGCGGAATTGATCTCGCCCGCGAGCTCGACGAACTTGCAGCTCTGGTTGTATTCGCGCGCCTTCCACGTGAGGTAGAACGGGTCGATGGGAATGCAATGCCCGCCGAGGCCCGGCCCGGGATAGAACGGCATGAATCCAAAAGGCTTCGTGCTCGCAGCAGCGACGACTTCCCAAATATCGATTCCCATCGCCGCGTAGACGACCTTGAGCTCGTTCACGAGCGCGATGTTCACGGAGCGAAAAATATTTTCCATGAGCTTCGTCGCCTCCGCAGCGCGGCAGGAGGAGACGGGCACGACCTTTCCGGCGACCTTGTCGTAGAGGGCGATGGCTCGCGCCAGGCACTTCGGCGTGAGTCCACCCACGATCTTCGGCACCTTCGACACGTGGCTGTCGGGATTGCCCGGGTCCTCGCGCTCCGGCGAGAACGCGAGGTGAAAATCCCTGCCCGCGCGGAGTCCGGAGCCCTTCTCGAGAATCGGCCGCAGGACTTCCTCGGTCGTGCCGGGATACGTGGTGGACTCGAGCACGACGAGAGTGCCCGGTCGTAGCGCGGAGGCGATTCCCTCGCACGCAGCAACAACATGGGAGAGGTCAGGTTCGCGATTCCTGTTGAGCGGTGTCGGAACACAAATGATGACGTTCGTGGATTTCGCGACGGGACGAAAATCGCCGGAAAACGCGAGACGCTTCGAACGAAGACCGGCACGCACATCGGCGCTCTTCACCGCGGGAATTTTCGAGCGACCTCGTTTCAACCCGGCGACCTTGTCTGAATCGACATCGATACCTGCGACAGTCACTCCCATTTGCACGAAACGCATCGCAAGCGGCAGCCCGACGTAACCCAGCCC
>JBOHXO010000073.1:0-6398 GCA_050737475.1 Chthoniobacterales bacterium | reverse complement strand
GCGCTGGACCGAGGAATACCAGGAGGACCTCTACAAGCGGACCCTCGCCATGATTGACAAAATTGACGGCCTCTCCGGCATGACGCCGTGGATCCTCATGGACTTCCGCTCACCGCGCCGCCCGCTGCCCGGCATCCAGGACGGCTTCAATCGCAAAGGCCTGCTCTCGGGCGACAATGCCGAGAAGAAAAAAGCCTGGTTCGTCCTCCACGACTACTACGAGAAGAAAGCCGCCGAAGCCGTTACAAAAGAATAGCGCGCTTCAACGGAATAATCTCACGCAGAGACGCGCGAGCTGCCTCTCGCCAGCGTGCATAAAAGAGAGAAGCCAATGCGCCACACACATTTGGTCACCGCGGAGTTGGAACGACGCCATTCTTATCGAGATCGACGCGCTCATTTGCCTTAAGGGCATCCAGCGTAAATATTTCATCCGAGGCGATCGAATTTACCGTGAAGGATTTTATCTCCGACTCAACCGTGACCTGAGACATGTCGGCGGCATAACCTTTCGCCGTATATTCCGTCGTCACGGACTTCCTGGGGTAAAAAAAAGAGCCGCTTCCCAGTGGCACGCTCCCCACTTCCGTAACCCGATAATCCAGCAAAACCCTGCCTTTTTCGCTCACCGATTTCCAAGCGATGGGAAAAAATTTATGCTTCGGCGAGAAATACACGAGGTAATTGCAGCTTACGCGAAAGAATCGATCCATCCCGCCGGGAAACTGGAGAACGATGCATTGTTCGCCCTCCATTTCCTCGTAACGCAGGAATTTGGCCCCGGCGAAACTCCGCTGCCATGCCTGCGGGCTGCTTAGAAGACCGAGGTCGATGGAGTTTTGATTGTCTCCCAACTGCGCAAGCAAAAAGCCGAATTGGTTGAAGGAATTGAACAGCGCAAGCGCGAAGTAGCCATTTTGGGGGTCGGTCTCCTGCACCGACAGGACGCCCAAATTATCATTGAAATACTGATATTTTTTTCCGTCGTATGCATATTCCCGTGAGCGCACACCGCCTCCATCATACTCGGTCAGTTTCTGGTGGTAGCGGAATTTTTTCCCGTGGGCTTGGAAATTCATTTCCACGGTGCGCCCGCTGCTCCCAATCGCCGAGGGATGCACCTCCTTGTAGATCGGAGAATTCTTCGCCTCGCTAACGTTGGTATAATCGACGCTTTGAAGCTGCGCGATTGCCGCCGTAAGAGTGTCAAAGACAACTTTGACAACCACAATATTCTGCGATTTCTGCTCTGCCTTGACGGTGCCCAAGGGAAGTCCGGTCAAGACGACAGCCAGGGCGCGGCAATATTTCATGGCTATTATTTAGTGAGTCCTCGCTGAATTGGATGCTGCGTGTCCGGGGATGCCTGGCAACGAAATATTTGCTGAATGGTTCAGTTAATTTCTCACATTCAAATCAGCTTCTCCGCGGCGGCGAGATCCTCGGGCGTGTCCACGCCGATGCTGCGGTCCTTTGTGAGGACGACGCGAATGCGGGCTCCCATTTCCAGCGCGCGGAGTTGCTCGAGTTTTTCGGATTGCTCGAGCGGCGTGGGTTTCCATTTCACGAACTCGAGCAGGAACGTGCGGCGGTAGCCGTAAATGCCGAGGTGGTGGAGCGGCTTCGCGAGGCCGGTGCCGTCGCGATCGAAGGGAATCGGACTGCGCGAGAAATAGAGCGCGTTGCCGAGGCGGTCGGTGACGACTTTCACGTTGTTTGGATTTGCGACGGCGGCGGAATCCGCGAATGGCGTGGCAGCGGTGACCATTTCGGCACGCGGATTTTTTTCCATCTCGCCGACGAGCTGGTCAATGAGGCGCGGGGAGATCATCGGTTCATCGCCCTGGACATTGAGAACAATGCCGACGCCGGTGAGTTTTTTGGCGACCTCGGCGAGGCGGTCGGAGCCGGTGGGATGTTTCGGCGAGGTGAGCGCGACCTCGGCGCCGAAGTCGAATGCGGCCTCCGCGATGCGCATGTCGTCGGTCGCGACGATCACACGGGAGATTTTTTTTGCCTTCATGCAACGCTCCCACACGTGCTGCACGAGCGGCTTGCCGGCCAGCAGCGCGAGCGGCTTGCCGGGAAAACGCGTCGAGGCCCAGCGGGCGGGGATGATGGCGATGGAGGACATCAGCAGTGATGAGTGACGAGTGATGAGTGATGAGTAAATGAGAAATCGCAAAGGCGGCTTTTCACCGCTTGTCACTCGTCACTCATCACTTGGCACTCTCCCTCTTTATGATCCAGTCCAGCGCCTCGACCACATCGCGAGCTTCCTTGTCCGCGCCGCAGCCGATGTGTTTTTTGCCGTGGCCGGTGTGCACGAGGATCGAAGTGAGGCCGGCGTTGCGGCCGCATTCGACGTCCATCGTTTTGTCGCCGATGAAATAGCCGCCGGTGAGATCGAGCCTGAGATCGCTCACGGCTTCCTCGATCATGCCGATGCCGGGCTTGCGGCGCGGGGTGATGTTCGGCGGGACGTCGGCGCACATGTAGGCGCCGTCAATCTCGTTGCCGAGCTGGTGCAGGAGTTCGGCGTGCACGGCCTCGTATTCCCCGGGCTTGATGATGCCGCGACCGATGCCGCTTTGGTTCGTGATGATGACGACGGCCCAGCCCATGCGGCGCAGGTGCGCAAGGCGCTTGGCGGCGCCCGGAATGGCGCGCACATCGGCGGGGTCGCGGCAGAAATTGACCTCCTCCATGAGCGTGCCGTCGCGATCCACGAAAACGACTCTGCGGGCGTTTTCGGATTTCGGATTTTCGATCTTCGAGTCTCGAGTGGAATGCAAGCGGTGCAGCTAAACTCGAAAATCGAAAATCGAAAATCGAAAATTTTCCATCCTACCAGTAACTGAAATCGAGGTCGGAGCGGAAGAGGCCGGCCCGTGGTTCGAAGAAGTAGCGGATGTAGATCGAAGCGAAGCCTTCGTTGTAGTCGGCGGTGATGGCGTAGGAGAGCTTGGTGCCGACCATCCACTCCGGCGCGAGAAGCACGCCGCCCTCGGCCTTCACGAGGAAGATGCCGGTGGAGGAGGTCTGTCCGTCGAATTCGCGACCGTCGGGATCGAGCGGGAAGTAGGGCGACGCGTCCTGCTTGTTTTGCTGGGCGCCCGCGCCGATGGAGCCGCGTGCGAGCCAGTTCTGGCCCTCGGTGGTGAGCGCCTGCGCCTCGATGATGCCCTGGATGATGTATTGCGGCGAGAAGTAGCCGCCGTTGCCGTAGGTGAACTGGTTCTGGTTGTTGTCCCATTCCTCGTAGGAAACCGCGGGGCCGACGGTGATGTATTCGAAGCCCTCGCGTTTGAAGAGTTTCGAGAGCGAGCCGACGAGCGAGAGGTGGGTGTTCTGCTCAGTGTTCGTGCCGGTCACGACGCCGTAGCTGGCCTTGCCGAAGAGGGCGATGTCCGAGGGGAGGCCCTGGAAAATCTGGAGGGAGCCGCCGGTTTCCTGCACGCGGCCCCAGGTGCGGCCGTCCACGTAGGGATCGTTGAGGCCGACGTAGCTGAGGACGGATTCGCGGATGGGCTGGGAATAGACTTCGCCCTGCACGTAGCCGGAGCTGTAGCGGTATTGGACGCCGCCCTTGCCGATGAGGCGCGCGGAGAGCGGGCCGTTGAACGGCGTGCCGCCGAGCTCGAGGTAGGGCGAGAGCCAGTCCTGGTATTCGATGCGGGCCTTGACCTCGTAAAGGTCGTCGTAGCTGGTCTGGAGGTTGTCGTTGTTGAACGGCTGGAACTCCTCGGGCGGCGTGCCGATGAGTGCGCCGTCGTCGGGATCGCCGGACTTGAGGATGAGGCGCGCGACTTCGCCGGTGACGATCACGCGCGGGGCGGGCGAGAACTGGACCTTGACGACCGGCGCTCGCTCGGTGGTGAGCTGCGATTCGCCATCCTGCCCGGATTTTTGCGAGTATTCGAAACCGATCGCGGCGGACGGGGCGTCAATATTAGCGAGCGCGGGATAGGCCTTCGCATTGGAGTCGTAGGCGGCGAGATAGAGACTCGATTTGTAATACCTCTCGGTATCGTAGGTCATGTAAATGTGATTGAGCGGGCCGGGGCGCTCGGCGGCGATTTGCTCGAGCCGCTGCCAGTCCTTCAAGCGTGAGAGCGCGGCGTAGAGGCCCTCGGCGCTGGGCTTGTCGGGCTGCTTGCGGTAGAGGGTCTCGAAGATATTCGCGGCGCTCTGGTAGTCGTGGGCGTAGTAATAGGACCAGCCTTCGATGATGAATTCGCTGCGGCTGAGCGGGCGGTAGTCGGCGGCTTTTTGAAGCGACTCGATGGTCTGCGCGTATTGCTTGCCCTCGTAGTCCTCCATCGCGCGACGCACGAGAATGTCACCCATGAGGGGGCGCATTTTCGGGTAGGAATTCGTGCGGTAGCCGGCGATGGCCTCGGCCTGCGAGGTGTCGCCGGTGGTGAACTTCGTGAGCGCGAGGCCGTAGTAGGGCTCGCCGAGACTGGTGTCCCACGAGATGGCCTGCTCGAACCACATGCTCGCGGACTCGTAATCCTTGCGCTGGAACTCGGCCCAGCCCACCGCGGTGGCCAGCTTCGCGCTGCGGTGGAGGCGCGCCTGCGTCATCATTTCCGAAAGGCGTTCGCCGCTCACCGCCTCGCTCACGGCCGTGGAGCGCCGCGGGGCGGGCTTCGCGGAGCCGCTGCTCGATGGCGTGTAGGTGCGTTGCGTGGATGGCGTGGCGCCCGGCTCGGTGAGCGGAATGGGTGTGGGAGCCGGTTGAAGCGTGAGCGATGGCTGGGCGCTGATGGCTGGCGCCGGCGGGTTGAGCATGCTGTTGTCACCGGCGTCCAGGGGCACCACCTCGGGTGTGGCCTGGATGACGGGCGCGGGAATGTCGGATGGAATGAATGGCTTTTCCTCGGGCTTCGGCGTGGGCTTCGGCGTGGCGCCGGGAACGATCGGGACGAACAGCGAATCCGGCTCGGACGTGGCGCCAGGCGTGGGAGGAGGCGGCGGGATGGTGCCGGGCGTCGAGGTGGCAGTCGTGACGGCGTCGGCTGCAGTCGCGTCCAGCGTGACGGGCGTCGCAGCAGCAGGGACCGGAGAAGCGGCGGCGGGCGTGGGATCGCTGCTCTTTTGACAGAATGCCATGGGGGGTGCGGCGATCAATCCGATCACGACACTGGCAAGCAGCAGATTTTTAGAGGAGGCGCCGGCGAACAAGTTGCAGAGGAATGGGGTTTTTACAGAGGCGAAGTCAATTTCTTTTTGGCCCGAAGCGTTCGCGTATCGCGACTTTTACCAGCAGCTTAAGGCTTGCGGAGTAGTAACTTTCCTCTGTGGTGAGGCGTGGAATCTGCGTCACGGTCAGGTTGTTTTTTTTTGCACATGCGAGTGCCAGTTCGCGAACGGCGAGCATGCCGGGCAGCGCGGCGTAGGGGCCATAGGTGCCGGTATCGAGGTTCAATACGGCGGGGGTCCATTTTACGGCGGGCGAACTTTCCCAGAATGCGATGTAGGGCTTCAGCAGCGGCGAGGCGGGGTCGTCCCACGCGAGATTGAGCGGCACGCGAATGGCGTTGTAGCCGAAGTCGGGGTCGTGATTCGGGGCGAGCGCGAGCCAATGATCGGCGACGAGCGTCCAGTCGGGCGCGAGGCGCCATTCGCCGAATTGCGCGGTGCGGAGCAGCATGAAGCCGCCGTCGCGGAGCAACTGCCATTTGTCCGAAAGAAATGCGGCGCTGAGCTCGGTGAAGGCGGGAAAGACGTAATACGAGGGATTCAGAACGACGCCGTGGGGGCTTTGGAAACCGGCGAGGCCGGGCAGCAATTGCAGGCCGAGGTATGTCGGGACGGTGGTCCTGTCCAGCACGGCGACGACGATCTGGCCGGCGGCCTGCTGGTATTTGAGATCGCCCCATTCGCGGTGAGCGCGCAGCAGGGCCCAGGCGATGAGGAGGTCGCCGTCGGTGGCGTTGTTCGAATCGCCGACCGCGCCGGGCTTGCCATCCGCGCCGGGCGTCCATTTCCAACTGAATAGATAATCGTCGTGCCGCTTGAGATTTTTCGACGTCCACGTCCAGATACGGTCAAACGCTTCGCGGTCGCGGAAGGCGACGGCGAGGAGCATGCCGTAGCCCTGGCCCTCGGAGTGCGAGATGCCGCCGTTCTCGTCGTCCATGATGCGGCCCTCGGGAGCGAGGAAGCGTTTTTTGAAAAGCCGCCAGTCGCCGCCGGGCAGCGCGTAGGGATCGACCGGCCACAGCAGCCATGTCAGCAACGCGGCGAGCAGCACCGCACCCGCGATAAAAAACGCGGGGCGGCGCGAACGGCGGCGGGAGGCTGATTTCATCGTGGAGCGCGGGCGCGGGAGGGCTGGCCTCCGTGCGATTTACGCTACCTTCTTCTCACGTTTTCCGAGGAGATAACGC
>JBOHXO010000072.1:0-2297 GCA_050737475.1 Chthoniobacterales bacterium | reverse complement strand
CCCTGAGGGAACCCATGAGGCTTGCGTTCATCGTCGCGGCGGTTTCCCTCAGGGGGGCGGACATTTCCCGCCTCACAAATTTTCCCGGCAAGTATGAGACGGACGGCAAGGTGAGCGTCGTGAGCGGCCGGGATAAACCGATCACAGGCATGGTGAAAATGCGCTTCACCATTGCGAAGGACGGCAAATCGGCGCGGCTGAAAATCAGCGGCAAACTCGATCTCCCCGACGAAACGAAAAATCAATTTTCGACGTCGCTTATTTTACGCGGGGGAAGGCGCGCGATCTTTACGAACCTTGCACCCGGCTTCGAGGACCGCCGCTCCGGCAAAGGTATTTACTCCGCTTCGCGACAGCGCATCAGTGCGAAGGCGGACCTCGTTTTCACCGGCGTGCGCGGAGGCGCGACTTTTCTCGTGGAGCTGCAGCGCGTCGGCGACGATAGGCGACTCTCCGTTGTGCAGACGCTCGATACCAGCGAGCTGGCGCAGCCGATCACGTGGAAGTTCAGCGCCCTGCGCGACCCGTAACTGGCCTCAGACGCCGAGTTCCTTCTCGACGATCGCCTCGAGCTTGAGCGCGCTTGTTTCGGCCGGCTCCCGCACGAACTGCGTGAGGATCGCCGCGATCAACAACGATCCGCCGCCGAGCATGACGACCTTCACCGGGTCGTTGCCGAAGACCTGCTTGATCACAGGCTCCAGCGCGAGCGACGCGACGATTTCGGGAATGACGATGAAGAAGTTGAAGATGCCCATGTAAACACCCATCCGCGCCGCGGGCAGCGCGCCGGAAAGAATCGCGTAGGGCATCGAGAGAATGGACGCCCACGCAAATCCCACGCCGATCATCGTGCATTGCCACAGCACGCGATCGTGAATGAAGCCGGTCGAGAGCAGGCTCAGTCCACCCGCGACGAGCGCGATGGAATGGACGATGCGACGGTTTGTTGCTTTCGCCAGCGGCGGCAAAATGAACGCAACGAGAAAGCAAACGATGGAATACCACGCGAACGTTTCCCCGCCAAAGGCCGTGCCTTGATCGAACGCGTGCGACTTCGGATCGAGCGTGCCGAACACCTGCTGCGCCGTGGCGAGCGAAAAAAACATCCACATGCAGAACAGCCCCATCCACGTAAAAAACTGCACGAACGCGAGCCGCTTCATCGTCTTCGGCATTTCCTTGAGCGCTGCGGAGACTTCGCGTCCGCTCAGCACCAGGCCGATCGCTCCACCGATTCCCATGCCCGCCAGAATGTGCCATGGCGTGAGATGATGCTCCACCAGTGCGCCGCGACAGACACCCATCAACGCGCCCGCGGCAGCGCCGATGAGGAGAAATTTCGGCTCGAGATGAAAGCCCTTGCGCTCGCTCTTTTTCCGCCGGAATTCCTCCATATCCTCGGGCGGATATTCCTTCGACGTGAAGACCGTCCAAAGCACTGCGAATAAAAAAACAATCGCGCCGAGTTTGAAGGCGTATTGCACCGTGAGCGGCACGCCATTCGCCGCGTGTCCCGTCACGCCGAAGTGACCGAGGATCGAAGGCAGCGCGTTCGCGACCGCCGCGCCGATGCCGATGAAGAAGCTCTGCATCACAAATCCCGCAGTGCGTTGCTCGGCCGGCAATTTGTCGGCCACGAACGCGCGGAACGGCTCCATGGAAATGTTGATGGACGCATCGAGCACCCACAGCATCGTCGCCGCCACCCACAGCGACGGCACATCCGGCATGTAGAAAAGCGCGATGGACGACGCGATGGCTCCGCAAAGAAAATAGGGACGGCGGCGGCCGAGCCAGTTCCACGTCCTGTCGCTCATCGAGCCAATGATCGGCTGGATCAGCAGCCCGGTGAGCGGCGCGGCGAGCCAGAGGATTGGAATTTTCGCGGGCTCGGCGCCGAGCTTTGCGTAGATGGCGCTCATGTTCGCAAGCTGCAGGCCGAACCCGAATTGGATGCCGAGAAATCCGAAACTCATGTTCCAGATCTGCCAGAAGCTGAGGTGTGGTTTGTTCATGGGGAGAAAGTTTTCGTCATCGGGCCTTGCGAAAAATACTCACGGATTCCGGCGCAACAGGAAGCCCGACCTGCGGCAGGCCGTCCTTCCATTCCAACTCGACGATGCTCGTGGAATCCCCGTCAAAGCCGGCGATGGGAACCCGCTCCAATTTATCGCCCTGTGCGAAAAGCGACTTCCCGGCGGCGGACAGAAGCTTCATCAGATGACCCGGAGTGCCGGTGATGCGTTCCTTGTCGCTGGCGTTGATCACGACAATCACCGGCTCCATTCCCGCAC
>JBOHXO010000071.1:0-1747 GCA_050737475.1 Chthoniobacterales bacterium | reverse complement strand
GATTCGCGCGCGTCCATCGTCAGCAACAACCTCAACCACCTCATCAAGAAATTCACCATCGTCTCGATCGCGATCATGATGGCGAACCTCGTGGTCGGGGCATTCGGCATGAACGTGAAAGTGCCGTGGCAGGACGTGGAGAGCTGGTGGCCGTTTTTCGTGACGAGTCTCGTTGCCGTGGGCTCCGCAGTCGGCGTGCTCTGGCTCTGGCGCGTGCGGAAGTGGTAGGGAAGTTTCAGGTTTATAAGTCTTAAGTTTTAAGGGGCATGCATGGGCGTCTCTTAAAACTTGCAAACTTAAGACTTAAATCTCAGTTCAGGCTCGGATCGTCCGGCATGCCGGCGAGCAAGCGATAGACGGGGCCGAGGTGATTCATCACATCGAGCCATGCATTCTCGGGATTCGGCATGTCAATGAGCCTGCGCGACGGCGCGAAGACGAGCCATGCGCGCTCGGCGATTTCCTCCTCGAGCTGGCCGCGGCTCCAGCCCGCGTAGCCGCGGAAGGCGCGCAGCCCCGGATGATATTCCGGCGGGATGATCGGCTCCTCGGCGATGCTTCCAAATCCGCGGAACGACACGGCGCCCGGCGATTCGTGCCATTGCACGCTTGCCAGCAGGAGTTCCTCCTCGCCGACGGGGCCGCCGTAGAAGACCGGAACGCGCTGCAACGACCCTGAGCCGGAGAGGTCGGCCATCGTCTTGCGCATCGGCCGGTTGAGCACGAGGCCCACGGCACCGTCCTCGGCGTTGTGGTGCGAGAGGAAGAGAATGGTGCGGCGAAAGTTCGGATCGCGCAGGTTCGGATGCGCCACGAGCAGCGAGCCCGTCATGTTTCCGGCCGAAGGCTGGTCTCGCATTACTTTATTTTACCGCCGCCGGGCGGCTTCGCAAGCGGCGCGCAGGCTTTCAGGGCCCGTTCGCGGCCCCCGGGCAGCCGTCCGCATTGACTGGCGAGGGCATGAAGCGGATCGTCGTCGTGGATTCCGAGTGCGCGGCAAAGCCCGGCCTCGAAGCGCGGGATGGCCTTCGGCACGGGCCGCTCGTCGCGGAGGTATTCGATCGCGCGCCGCAGCAGATCGAAGATTTCCGTGGCATGGCCGGCGGGTTCCGTCACGCGATCCACGAGATCGGCGAAGTAGGATGCCACGGCGAGGTTGGCGTAATGAGGGCCCTCGCCGTCAAACGGATGCAGCAGCGCGACCTCGCGCAGCGTGTGCACGTCGCCGCTGCGGCTTTTCGCAAAGCCGATTTCCGCCTCGTAGAAAAGATCGAGTTTTCCGGCGAAGATGCCGCCGGGCCGCAGAGCGCCGCGGGCGGAGGTTTTGAGCTTGCCATGCTCGCGCGTGAGCCATGCGCAGATCAGACTGGTTTCCGAGAAACGGATGCGGCGGATCAAAATGGCGTGCGCCTTTTCCACGTCATTCCATCTGCTCGATCAGGCATTGCTGCATGAACGCGTAGAGATTGATGCGAAAGACGGTGAGCGCGGGATCGTTGCCGAGGTCGGGTGTGTCCGTCGAGGCGAGCAGTTTTTCGTCGAAGCCGAGGTCGGCCGCAAGGGCGAGGCGCGCCTGGTTCAGCGCGTTGAGCCAGGCGTCGAAATGCTTCGGTGGAATGACGAGTTCGAACGCGCCTTTTTTTTCGGTCATCGCCTTGATGTCCGCGGTGACGGCATCGCGGGTTGACCGGAAGTGCTCGTGCAGGCCGGGCTCAACGAACGCCTTCCAGTCCGCGCGCACCTGGTC
>JBOHXO010000070.1:0-5512 GCA_050737475.1 Chthoniobacterales bacterium | reverse complement strand
CCGCATGGCCGCGTCCTCGCTTCGGCACATGGGTCGGCGGCGATCGTGACGGCCATCCGCTCGTCACATCGGCCGTCACGCAGGAGACCCTCACCGAGCTTCGCCGCAGCGCGTTTCTCGTAATTGACCGCGAACTCCGCGCCCTCGCCGCCTCGCTGCCGCTTTCCATGCTCGTGCAGCCGCCGCCGCCGGAATTCGAGAAGCACCTCGAGGAAACCGCGGCCATGCTCGACCCGCATCGCGTCGCGGAAATCCGCCACCAGCATCCCGACGAGCCGTGGCAGCAATTCGTGCTGTTCATGCGCGAGCGCGTGCCTCTCGACGGAAACCGCGACGAGAACGCAAACATCGTCGAAAAGCCGTGGTCCTATCGCTTCGCCGAGCAGCTCGACGACGACCTCGCGGCCCTTCACGAATCGCTCCTCGCCATTGGCGCAAGCCGTCTCTCGCGCAGCGCGGTGTGGCCCGTGCGACGCGCGCTCGATGTCTTTGGATTCCATCTCGCGGCGCTCGACATCCGGCAGAACAGCACCTTCCACGACCGCGCGATGGAGCAGATCCTTGCCGCCGCCGGCCTGCCCGACTCGAAGTTCTCGGAATGGAGCGAGGAAAAGCGTGTCGAGTTTCTATCCAACGAATTGAACGGCCCGCGTCCGTTCCATTTTTCCGACTCGCGCATTGGACCCGAAGCCGACGCCGTGCTGGATTGCTACCGCGTGGTGCGCCGGCACCTCAACGACTACGGCTACGAGGGCATCGGCGCGCTCATCGTGAGCATGACGCGTTCGCTCTCCGACCTGCTCGCCGTCTATGTGCTCGCCCGCGAGGCCGGCCTCACGCGCTGGGAGAATGACCATCTCGTCTGCGACCTGCCCGTCGTGCCGCTTTTCGAAACGCAGGACGATCTCGAAAAAAGCGCCGCGCTCATGCGCGAATTCCTCGCCCATCCCGTGACGCTCCCGAGCCTGCGCCACCAGCGCACACTGCGCCGCAGCATGCCGGCCCGCACCGCCACGCGCCCCGTGCAGCAGGTGATGATCGGTTACAGCGACAGCAACAAGGATTGCGGAATTCTTTCGAGCCAGTGGGCGCTCTACAAGGCGCAGCGCGAACTCACGGCGGCCGGCAACGATACGGGCGTGCAGATTCGATTTTTCCACGGCCGCGGCGGCACGATCAGTCGCGGCGCGGGTCCGACGCACCGTTTCCTCGACGCTCTCCCCGCCGGAACGATCCAGGGCGACTTCCGCCTCACCGAGCAGGGCGAAACCATCGCGCAAAAATACGCGAACCTTCCGACCGCCGCATTCAACCTCGAGTTGATGCTCGCCGGCGTCGCCGCAGTTTCCATCGAGCAGTCCGCGGGCTGCTCCACGCAGCGGCCGGCCTCCGACGAAATGTGGGAAACCCTCGCGCACGCAAGCACCGAGGCCTACACCGATTTCGTCCGCGCGGACGGCTTCACGGATTTCTATTCCTACGCGACGCCGATTGACGCGCTGGAAGTCACGCGCATCGGCTCGCGTCCCGCCCGCCGCACCGGCCGCCGCACGCTCGCCGACCTGCGCGCGATTCCATGGGTCTTCAGCTGGAACCAATCGCGCTATTACCTCCCCGGCTGGTATGGCGTCGGCTCCGGGCTCGAGGCCCTTGCGAAGGGCAACCCCGGGCTCTTCGCGGAAATTCGCGACAACCCGCGCGTGCGGCCGTTGCTCTACTACGTGCTCACAAACGTCGAGACGAACCTCGCGAGCGCCGACATCGGCATCATGGCCGCCTACGCGGACCTCGTTCCGGACACAAAACTGCGCGACGTATTTTTCAAACGCATCACGACCGAATTCGAAAAGACACGCGAGATGCTCGACAACGTTTTCCAGGGCAGCGTCGAGAAACGCCGTCCGCGCATGTTGAACACGCTGCAACGCCGCGCCGAGGCGCTCAGCGTGCTGCACCGCCGCCAGATTGCATTGCTGCGCGAATGGCGCGGCGCAAAATCGCCGGAGGAATCCGCCGCGTTGCTGCCGCGCGTGCTGCTCTCGATCAACGCCATCGCAAGCGGCCTGCGCACGACGGGATAAAAGTCGGACGGTTCGACGAGCCGTCCCTACCATCTAATTGGCAGGGCGGTTTCGACGAAACCGCCGTCGCCTCGCAGCTTCCCAAATGAAAATCATCCGCCATCAGGATTCCCACGACGCCATCCACCATGCGGCGGAACAGCCGGATGGAAGCGCACTGCTCATTCGCGGCGACATTTTCGGCGACTTCGAAGTCACCGCGGACCCCGCCGATGTCGCAAAACTGCTCGCGCCGGTCGCACCGCCGGCAATCCTTTGCATCGGCTTGAACTACCGACAGCACGCCGACGAAATGGGCGCGCCATTGCCGTCGCATCCCGTGCTGTTCATGAAACAACCGGCGGCGCTGCAGCATCCGGGCGCGCCGATTGAAATTCCCACCCATCTCGCCAGCGAGCGCGTGGATTACGAAGCGGAGCTGGCGGTGGTGATCGGGAAGCGCTGCAAGAACGTCGCCCCGGCACAGGCGCTCGATTACGTGCTCGGCTACACGTGCGCCAATGACGTGAGCGCGCGCGACTGGCAGAAGGATCGCAGCGGCGGACAATGGTGCCGCGGCAAAACGTTCGACACATTCGCGCCAATGGGACCACGGCTCGTGACCACGGACGAGATTCCCGACCCTTCCAAACTCAATCTGCGTGCGCTGGTAAACGGCGAGGTGATGCAGGAAAGCCCGACCTCCGACATGATTTTCGACGTGCCGATGCTGATCGCTTTTTTAAGTGGCAGCACCACGTTGCAGCCAGGCACCGTGATCCTCACGGGCACGCCGTCCGGCGTGGGGATGGGAAGGACGCCTCCGCGCTGGCTTCAGCCGGGCGATGTGGTGACCATCGAGATTGATGGAATCGGCGCGCTGACGAATCCGGTCGTGTTCGAAAAATAAATGGGACGCGCAGAAGCGCATCCCTCCCGGGGAGGGACATGCTTCCGCATGTCCCATTTCGAAGTCGGCGGTTTTATCAAAACCGCCCTACCAGCAAAAGACAGGACGCCTCGATGAGACGTCCGTGTTTTTTCGTCCCACTTTAAAACGGAATGTCGTCGTCCTCAGGCGGGGACGCAGGACGCGAGCCGCCGCCGCTTGACGGACGCGGGCGCGCCGGCGGCGCATCATCTTCTTCGCCACCGCGGCTCCCACCACCGCCTCCGCCGCCCTTGGCGCCGAGAAGCTGGATGTTTTCGCCGACGACCTTGAGCTTGCTGCGTTTCTGGCCGCTCGTTTTGTCCTCCCACGTATCGAGCTGGAGGCGGCCTTCGACGTAAATCGGCTGGCCCTTTTTCGCGTATTCGTTGGCGACCTCGGCGGTGCGGCCCCACAACGTGACGTCAATGAACGTGGTCTCCTCGCGCTTCTCGCCGCCCTCGGACGCCGGAATGTAGCGATTCACGGCGAGGCCGATATCGGCGACGGCCGTGCCCTTCGGCGTGTATTTGATCTCGGGATCGCGCGTGAGATTTCCAATGAGGATGACTTTGTTGACGCTGGCCATGGTCGGGGGCGGTTGAAGTTTGCTGCCTGGGTTCCCTTATGCCGCGGTTTTCGCCGCGGGCAGGACCAGATAATTCTGCAACGACACCTCATCGTCGAGCTTCAACTTGGCGCGCAGTTTCTCGATCATTGCGGGCTCGGTCTCGATGATGAAATTCACGAAGTAGGCCGTCTTGAGGTGAGCGTGCGGGTAGGCCAGCTCGCGGCGGTCGAGGCGCTGCGTCTGTTCGACGGTCACGCCCTCGGCGGCAAAATCCTTTTCGAGGCGTTCAATGATTTCCTTGGCGTTTTCGTCCTTGCCCCGCGTGTTCAGCGCGAGAAGGGCTTCGTATCGTTTTTTCATGATGCTTTGTTTTCCTTGGGATTGAATTTGTTCATCGCCGCCTCGAGGCCGTTTGCCTGGGCGAATTCGATCGCGTCCGCGGCGCGGCCCACGGCTTCGTCGAGGGCGGGCTGTTCCGCGGCGGAGAATTTGCCGAGCACGTGGCCGGTAAGCGAGTCTTTTGCGCCACCATCGGCAAACTTGCCGATCCCTATTCCAACGCGGAGGCGCGGCACCTGTGCCGTGCCGAGGTGCATGAGGACGGATTCGAGGCCGTTGTGGCCGCCGTCGCTTCCATTTCCGCGCATGCGCAGTCGCCCAAGCGGCAGCGCCACGTCGTCAATGACGATGAGCGCCTGCGAGGGCTCGAGCTTGAAAAAATGGCAGAAGTCGCCGACGGATTCGCCGCTGAGATTCATGAACGTCATGGGCTTCATGAACGTGACCTCACCGGCGCGGGCGACATCCGCATTCCATTTCGGCTCGTGCGCGAAGCCGGCCCCGGCGCGGTGCGCAAGGGCCTCCGCGACGAGAAAGCCGACGTTGTGGCGGGTGCGTTCGTATTCCCGGCCGGGATTGCCGAGCCCGGCCACGAGGCGAAATCGGCCCTCCATGCGCGGCAGCCGTTACTTCTTGTCGCTCTTTGCGTCTTCAGCGGCAGCTTCCGGCTTCTTCTCGTTGATGACCTCGGGCGAAGTCGGCGCATCGGCGGCTGGAGTCTCCTCCTCGGCCACGCTGGGCTCGGAGACGAGAAAGACGGTGAGATCGCCATCGGCGGTCGCGGTGACGCCCTCGGGAAGGACGATGTCCTTGACGTGGATGGAATCGCCGATGTTGAGCGCGGAGACGTCCACTGTGATGAAATCGGGAAGGTTCTGCGGAAGGCACTCGATCTCGAGCGTGCGAAGCTGCTGCTGGAGCAGGCCGCCGTTTGTTTTCACGCCAATGGATTCGCCGGTCGGCTCGACGGGCACTTCCGACGTGATCGTCTCGTTCATCGAGACGGCGTGGAAATCAATGTGGAGGATGTCGCCGCGCACGGGATGGTGCTGGACCTCCTGGATGAGCGAGAGCTTGTTGCCGGCGCCGGCGATCTCGAGATCCACGAGGATGTGCTCGCTCGCGGCATGCGCGAGGACGGTCTCGATGGCCTTGCGGTCCACCTCGAGATTCGCGGGTTTCTCGTGCGCGCCATAAATGACGGCGGGAATGGCGCCGCTTGCGCGGACCTGTTTGACGGCGTTGCGTCCGGCGTGGGAACGCGGACGTGCGGAGAGTTTGACTTGTTTGGCCATGACGGAATTTATGTTTTCAGCTCGAAAAGAGAAGTCACCGACTCGTCGTCGTGAATGCGTTTAATGCCTTCGCCCAGCAACTCGGCTACCGAAAGCACCGTAACACAACCCGGTGCCCCGGGGTTAACCGGTGTGCTATCGGTGGTGATCAACTCCTTGATCGGAGACTCTTTTAATCGCTTAACGGCCAAATCTGTCAACACCGCATGTGAAATGCCAGCATAAATATCGAAGGCCCCTCTGTCGCGCAGGATGGCGGCGGCGTTCGTAATCGTGCCGGCGGTCTCGGTCAAATCATCCACGATCAACACGTTGCGGC
>JBOHXO010000069.1:0-3346 GCA_050737475.1 Chthoniobacterales bacterium | reverse complement strand
GTCCTGCATCGCGCGGGCGCGTTTGTCCACGAGCGCGAGGCCGGTGGCGAAATCGAAAGTTCCCGCGGCGGCGTGCGCGGTGAATTCGCCGAGCGAGAGCCCCGCAGCGGCGGAAAACTCGAAATGCGGCAGTCGCTCGCGCAGTGCGGCGAGACACGCGAGACCGTGCACGTAGAGCGCGGGCTGGCACACGGCGGTCTTCGTCAATTCCTCGGCGGGACCGTCGAAGGCGATCGGGCTCAGCGCGTAGTCGAGTTGTTCGTCGGCCTGCTGAAACAGGGCCGCTGCGGCGGGTGAGGCGGCTGCGAGATCCTTGCCCATGCCGACGCTTTGCGCGCCCTGGCCGGCGAAGAGGAGTGCGATTTTTTGACTCATAATTGACGGGAGAGAGCGATCATCCTACCGACCCTTTCCGCCGCGCGCACCAGCAAAAGACGCGCGTCGCGCATGGATTGTTCGATGGTCATCGGATTGTCCGCGAGGGCGAAGCAGGCGTGGAATGTGTCGTCGAGATGCGGTCCGGCTTTCATGCCGCCGGCAAATGCGATCACGGGTTTTCCCAAACGCCGCGCGCGCTGTGCGATGCTGCCGGGGCCCTTGCCGTCGAGCGTCTGCGCGTCCAGCCAGCCCTCGCCGGTGATCACGAGATCCATCGAGGAAATGAGCCGGTCGAGATCCATCATCTCCGCAAAGGTGTCGAAGCCCGGGCGGATCGCGGCCTGACAAAACGACATCAGGCCGAAGCCCAGTCCGCCCGCCGCGCCCGCTCCCGGAGTGGCGCGAAAATCGCAATGCATGTCGCGGGCCACCACGCCGGCGAAGTGCGTGAGCGCGCCCTCGAGTCTTTCCACGTCATCCGGCGACGCGCCTTTTTGCGGACCATAGACGCGGGTGGCGCCGGTCGGGCCGAGCAGCGGATTGCGGACGTCGGCGACGGCGATGATCTCCGGGAGAAAATAGCGGCTGGATTTTTCGATGCGCGCGATGGCGTGAAAATTTGCGGGCAACGGATCGAGCGGATGGCCGGACGCATTGAGGAACTGGTGCCCGAATGCGGCCGCCGCGCCGGCGCCCGCGTCGTTCGTTGCGCTGCCGCCGAGGCCCACGATGATTTTCGTCGCCCCGCGCCGCGCGGCATCAATGATGAGCGTGCCGGTGCCGGTGGTCGTGGCGCGCATCGGATCGCGTTCGTTTTCCTGCAGCCGCCACAATCCGCTCGCGGCGCTCATTTCGATCACCGCCTGGCGGAGGCTGGGCGTCCACCCGTAGTGTGCACGCACCGGCCGGCCGAGGGCATCCGTCGTCTCGCATTCGACCATTTGACCGCCGAAAGCGCGGATGAAAAATTCCGCGGTGCCTTCGCCGCCATCGGCGAGGGGAAGCTTGTGAAGGCGCGCCTCGGGCAGCGCGCTCTCGAGGCCCGTGCAGATGGCCTCCACAGCCTCCGGGGCGCTCAGCGAGCCCTTGAATTTGTCCGGCGCGACGAGAATGCGCAGGTTG
Source organism: Chthoniobacterales bacterium (assembly GCA_050737475.1). Classification (GTDB taxonomy): domain Bacteria; phylum Verrucomicrobiota; class Verrucomicrobiia; order Chthoniobacterales; family JAATET01; genus JAATET01. The sequence goes on along the minus strand of JBOHXO010000069.1, from coordinate 1,846 downwards.
GAAGGATGTTTGCCGAATGCCATGTTTCCCCCGATTTTCTGCGCCCGGCGTAGCATTCCGTGATGCCGCAATCAAGCAGTCCGGTATTGATTCGCCGTGACGATTGCAAAGGTCGCGCTTAATTTGTCGCCGCGTTCGAAAAAGGAAGGGTGGCAGAGTGGTCGATTGCGGCGGTCTTGAAAACCGCTGTCGGGAAACCGACCGTGGGTTCGAATCCCACCCCTTCCGCCAGTTCGCCGCAGGCGAACACTCTGCCTTCGGTGGGATGAGAACGCAGTTCGACTGCCCCGCGCGAAGCGCGAAAACCTCGAGAGCGAAGCTCATTCACGCAGGTCCGGCGAAGGCCGGACAATCCCACCCCTTCCGCCAATTCGCCGCAGGCGACAAAAACTGTCGGCGATCACTGAAAGTGCGGCGAGTTTTAATCACTGAAAACGCGAGTTGTCGTTCATAGAATTTGCGAGTTTCCAGAAATTACCACTCAGCGTCTAATGGCTAGGATCTGCGCAGCAACGTATCGCTCCAGCATGGACTGATCTGCGCTCTTGTCAGCGTGCTCAGGACCGCCATTCTCAAAGCGGAAAATGACATCCACGTCGCGCTTCCAGCCTGCCATTCTCAAGTTCTGGCGCGGATATTCCCGTGCGGACTTTTACCGCGATCTCGGGGCGGGGGTGACGGTCGGATTGCTGGCCTTGCCATTGGCCATCGGCTTCGGCATCGCCTCCGGCGTGACCCCGGCTCAGGGCCTTTGGACGGCAATCGTCGCGGGGTTCCTGATTTCGGTATTCGGAGGATCGAAGTTTCAGATCGGCGGCCCTACGGGGGCGTTTGTGCCCGTGCTGGCAGCCATCGTTGCGGCGCACGGCTACGAGGGCCTGGCGCTGGCCACCATGATGGCGGGCGCGATGCTGGTGCTCATGGGCGTTTTCCGCATGGGTGCGCTGTTGCGGTTCATCCCTTATCCCGTGGTCGCGGGATTCACCAGCGGCATCGCCGTGATCATCTTCACCGCCCAGCTCAACGACGCGATGGGGCTCGGGCTCAAAATGCCGCAGCACATTCCGCAGCAACTGCTGGCGCTGGCAGGGCATCTCGGCGCCGTCCAATGGCAGGCTCTCGCGATCTCGGTGGCGACTTTTGCGATCATCTCCCTCTGGCCGCGACTCACGCGCGCGGTGCCCGCCGCCATCGTCGCAGTCGTCCTCACCTCCCTGCTCGCGATGTGGCTGGGCTGGCCGGTCGAGACAATCGGCACGAAGTTTGGCGGCATTGCCGCCGGGCTTCCCGGCTGGCACCTGCCGGACTTCTCGCTCGACCGACTGCGCGACCTGCTCGGCGTGGCGGCCACCATCGCGGCGCTCGGAGCCATCGAGAGTTTGCTCTCGGCGACCGTCGCCGACGGAATGACCGACACGCGCCACGACTCGAACCAGGAACTCATCGGGCAGGGCCTCGCAAACCTCCTCACACCACTCGTCGGCGGCATCGCAGCCACGGGAGCCATTGCCCGCACTGCGGCCAGCATTCGCCACGGCGCGCGCAGCCCGGTCGCGGGCATTGTCCATGCCGCCGTGCTGCTGGGCATCGTTCTCATCGCGGCCCCGCTCGCCAAATACATCCCCCTCGCGACCCTGAGCGCGATCCTCATCGTCGTCGCGCTGCGCATGGCCGAATGGCACACATTCGTCGAGCTCTGGCACGGCCCGCGCACCGATTTCGCGGTGATGCTCTCGACGTTTGCGCTCACAATTATTTTCGATCTCACGGCCGGCGTGGGCTGCGGAATGGTGCTCGCGGTGATTCTTTTCATTCGCCGCATGGAGGAAATGACGCACGTTCGCGT
>JBOHXO010000068.1:0-1732 GCA_050737475.1 Chthoniobacterales bacterium | reverse complement strand
CTTCCATGGGTCGCGGAAATCATGACCATCGAGGGCAAAACTTTCACGGTCGTCGTCCTCAATCCTCCCGACAATCCGAAGGGCGCCGTGTATTCCGCTTATCGCGATTATGGGCGCTTCGGTCCGTTCGTCCCCGGCATCGCAAAAGCCGACGCGCCGTTCAGCGTTCATTACCGGTGGCTGATCGCGGAAGGTGAAGTGCGCGATCCCGCTGTGATTCAAAAGGCGTGGAACGAATACGCCGGGCAGGACCTGCCCGCGCCGGCGTTGACGATTGGTTCCAGCCAGGCGAAGCCGCCGGACGCACCAACTCCCGCGAAGGCAAAGTGACCGCCGTTTCCCAGCCCTGGTGGCGATCGTTGAGCCGTCACCATTGGTATATCCTGGTGCTGGCGTCGCTGGCCTGGCTCTTCGACTGCCTCGACCAACAGGTCTTCAATCTCTCCCGCGACGGAGCGGTGGAGGACCTGCTCGGCGACAAGACGCGCGTCACGGAATTCGCGCCCTACACCACATCCGTCTTCCTCGTCGGCTGGGCCATCGGCGGACTCATCCTGGGCGCTCTCGGCGACCGTTTCGGTCGCGCGCGAATGCTGACGCTGTCCATTTTGATCTACTCGGTCTGCACGGGCGCCAGCGCGTTCGTCACGAGCTACGCCGGATTTTGCGTGTGCCTTTTTCTCACCGGCCTTGGCGTGGGCGGAGTCTTCGGCCTCTCGGTCGCGCTGGTCGCCGACTCGATTCCCGACCACACTCGTGCGCCGGCTCTCGGACTTCTGCAATCGCTCTCGTCGTGGGGCAATATCGCCGCCGGCCTGCTCGGCATGGGCATCGGAGTGCTCGCGCTCAGCCACATGCTGCCGTTCGGCCTCAAGCCGTGGCAGGCGATGTTCATGGCCGGCGCGCTGCCCGCATTGGTCTGCGTCTTTTTCCTCGCGCGGTTGAAGGAGCCGGAAAAATGGGTTCGCGCAAAAGCCGAGGGCGCAAAGACCGGCGTGAAGTTCGGCTCGTATTTCAGCTTGTTGAAAGACCCCACATGGTCGCGGCACGCGTGGCTCGGGCTCGTACTGTGCAGCGCGGGCATCATCGGGCTTTGGGGCATCGGAAATTTTCATCCAAAAATCGTCGGCTCGATCGTCGAGAACCATCTCAGCGCCGATCACCTCACGCCCGAGGCGCTTGCCAGCAAGAAGGCCTACTGGCGGTCGCTCGGCCTGCTGCTTCAAAACATCGGCGGATTTTTCGGCATGCTCGCGCTCGCGAAATTCGCGCAGGTCAAGGGCCGCCGCCCGGCGTTCTGTCTCGCACTCATCCTGTCCTTCCTCACCACGCAGCTCGTCTTCCGCTATCTCCGCGACGTGGATCAAATTTTCTGGATGATTCCGATCATGGGGTTCGGCCAGTATTCCGTCTTCGGCGTCTACGCGATTTACCTGCCGGAACTTTTCCCGACCCGCCTTCGCAGCACCGGCGTGAGTTTTTGCTACAACTTCGGACGCTTCATCGCGGCCTCGGCGCCATTCACCATCGGCCAGATCACGCGCAAACTCGGCGGCGACATCGAGGGCTTTCGCACCGCGGGATTGTGGGTGAGCACGGTGCTTCTGCTGGGCATCGTTGTGCTGCCGTTCCTGCCGGAAACAAAGGGCAAGCCGCTGCCGGAATAACCGCATGAAAACCGTCCGACTGGGCATCATCGGCATGGGCAACATGGGCAAATACCACGCTGGCT
>JBOHXO010000067.1:0-3543 GCA_050737475.1 Chthoniobacterales bacterium | reverse complement strand
CGCCGCTCGCCTTGTGCGCGGTGTCGGAGATTGCACGACGCAGGCGGGGCAGGCCGAGATTCGAGGTGTAGCCGGTGCGGCCTTTTTCCAGCGAATAGATCGCCGCCTCGCGAATGTGCCAGGGCGTGACGAAATCCGGCTCCCCAATGCCGAGCGAAATTACGCCGGCCATGGACTGGACGATTTCAAAAAAGTCGCGGATGCCCGACTTCGGAATGTCGCGCACGTGGTCGGCAATCGGGATGCTCATGGGGAAACCGACAGTCTCTCGGGCGCAGTCTCGAAATGATGGAACGCGCCGTTCTCCTTGTAGGTCTTCAAGCGAAAGCGTGTGGCCGTGGAAACCACCGCGTCAATCGTGCTCAATTTTTCCGCCACGAATGTCGCCACCTGCCGCAAATTCCCCGCCTCGACGAGCACGAGCAGATCGTAGCCTCCGCTCATCAGGTAGCAGCTCTGCACCTCGTCGAACTTCGAGATGCGCGAGGCGATGCGATCGAAGCCGCCGTCGCGCTCGGGTGTGATTTTCACCTCGATTACCGCAGTGACCGTGTCGGGATTCCATTTCTCGCGATTGATGACCGTCTGATAGCCGATGATCACACCGTCGCGCTCCAGCTCGGCAATGCGCGCGCTGACGTCCTCCTCCGAAATGCCGAGCAGGCGGGCGATATCCTCCCGCGGCATGAGCGGGTTGTGCTTGAGCAGATCAATGAGCGCGTCCATTGGAACCGCGAATAATGGACGCGGCTCGCCCGCTTTGCAAGCGGAGCAATGGCGCCCGTGCCGCCCGGAATCAGGTGGTTTCCTGATGTGCATCTGGCGTATGCTTTTTGCATGGCAACTAAAAAGAAGAAGTCCCCCGCAAAAAAATCCACCGTTTCCAAGGCAAAGGCCAGGGTCTCGAAAGCACTCCCGAAGAAAGTTTCGAAGTCGCTGCCAAAAAAAGCAAAGCCCGCCAAGGTCAGCACCAGCGCCACGAAGATCCCGCAGGGCCGTGAGCACAAGCTTGCTGAACAGGCGCTCACGCTCGTTGATCAGGCCGCGGCCGTGCTCCGCAGCGGGATCCGCGGCGGTGCAAAAACCACGGCACAGTCCCGAATCGCCGCGAAGAAAAAAGCGAACGAACTGCTCGGCAAGGCCTCATCAAATCTGAACAGCGCCATCAGCAGTGGTACTTCCGCGCTGCAGAATCTGCTCGGAAAAATCTAAGCGAGCTTTTCCAAATTCCCGCGCCGGCGACTCGAAAGGGTTGCCGGCGTTTTTGTTTGTTTAGAGTCCGCCGTGTTTCCAGATGGAAAAAATCAGGCGCAGGCAGATGTAGGTGCCCCAGATCAAACCGATCAGACCGATCAACGGAATGCCCCAGATCAATGGCGGGATGTGCGAAAGAATCAGGATTGATGAGCAGATCATTACTGATGCGGCGAGGATCGCATTTGTAAGCCGGTTCGCGATGGAGTCGAGCGTGACGCGCAGCGGCTCGAAACCCTGGGGATCAATCTTGTGCTGGAGCGGAATGCTGATGCTTCCCTTGCGAATGCGACTCCACAGCGTGCGGAAGTCGTGCGGGAAGTCGTCGAGAAAATCAACCGACTCACTGACGAGCTTTTTGAGGAGCCCGAACAAGTGCCCGATTTCATATTTGTTCTCGATGAGCTTGGTGGCGTAGGGCTTGCCGAGATTGATGAAATCGAGTTCCGGGTTCAATACCCGCCCGATGGCCTCGACCTGCGAGAGCGCCTTGATGCCGAGGTAAAAACTCCCCTTCATGCGCAGCTTGTTGCGGCGCAGCAGGTCGAGCAGGCTGTTCAGCACGTAGCCGAGATTGATCTGCGCGAGCGGCTTGTTGGCGAGGTGATGGTCGCTGAATTCCTCGACGTCGCGCAGCATGCGGTCGGGATCGTCCACCTGCCCCTCCTCCGACATCTCGAGGATCGAGCGCATCACCTGGCGATGATCCTTTTGCGCGAGCCCCGCGATGAGATGCGCCACACTTGTCCGGAACCCCGGCGAAAACGCGCCCATCATTCCGTAGTCGTAGAGCCCCACCACGCCGCCCTCGAGCACCGTCATGTTGCCCGGATGCGGATCGCCGTGAAAAAATCCATGCTCGAAAATCTGCTCGTAAATGAGCACGGAAATGCTTTCCGAAAGCGCAACGGGATCAATGTCGTGCTCGCGCTGCACGTCGGGATCATTCACCGGCCAGCCGGAGATGAACTGCATCGTGAGAATCTTTTCCTGCGAAAATTCCCGGAGCACCGCCGGCACCAGAATTTTCTCATTTCCTTCGAATTGCTGTGCGAAGCGTTCGGCATTCGAAGCCTCGTGCGTGAAGTCGAGTTCCTTTCGAATCGTGTCCGAAAATTCCTTGATGATGGCGACCGGGTTGAGCACCGCGATTTCCGGCACGTGCTTGTCCACGAATTTGGCCAGATCGAGAATGATCGCCAAATCATTCTCGATGAGCGGCTGGATGTCGGGCCGCTGCACCTTGACGGCAACGATCGCTCCCTGCTTGGTGACTGCGCGATGGACCTGCGCGATGGATGCGCCTGCCAGCGGCTCCTCGTCGAACTCGGAGAACGCCTGATCCACGCTGATGCCGATTTCATCCGCGAAAATCCTCTTCGCCTCCTTCCCGGGAAAAGTCGGCACCTTGTCCTGCAGTTTTGTGAGTTCGATGAAATACTCGTCGGTCACGAGATCGCGCCGCGCGCTGATGATCTGTCCGAACTTGATGAACGTCGGGCCGAGTTCCTCGAGCGCGAGGCGGAGCCGCTCCGAGGGCGGTTTCGAGAGCAGGCCGGTCTCGTGCGTTTGCAGCACGGCGTTCTCCATGCCAATGATGCGTTGAAGCGCGACGAGCTTGAGAACGTCCGCGAAGCCGTATTTGAAAAGCACACGGACGATCTCGTTGTAGCGCGGCAGGTGTGTCGCGAATTCTACGGCGGATCGAAGCTGATGGATCACTGGCGTCAAGGGAGCACGTGCCACAGCCGATCTCAACGCAAATCGAATGCTCGCCGGAAGGTGGAAAAGTCTGGGATAACCCGCGGGCATGACCCCGAATTGGTTTGTTGCATGGCCGGTGGCCGCCGCCGCGGATTGGATTGCATCGCTGGAAAGCGGGGCGCCGGGCGGACTGCATTTTCTCGCGCCGTCGGATCTGCACGTCACGCTTGCGTTTCTCGGACGCTACGAGCCAGTGCTGCTTGAAAAAATTTCGAGCATGCTCAAGCAAATGCCGCAGGAGGCGATTGATATCACGCCGAAGGATTTTGTCGCACTTCCGCAGCCGCGCCGGTTTTCGGCCCTCGCCTTCACGCTTGGCAAGGGACTGTCCGAAGTTGAAAAGCAAATTGCCAGATGGCGCGCACGCATTTGTCGCGAGGCCGGAGCCCATCTCGACACGCGCGTCTCGCTGCCGCACTTCACCGTCGCGCGTGTCGAGATGGGCTCCGGCCTCGCGACAAATGCGTGCGCGCCATCTGGCAATTTGCTTTTCAACTTCGGACAGTCCCTTGCCAAGCGTGAAGG
>JBOHXO010000066.1:0-2298 GCA_050737475.1 Chthoniobacterales bacterium | reverse complement strand
ACACCGACCTGCTGCCGTATCTGGCGAAGTAGGCGGGGCGTCGCGCGAAATTTCCGCTCGCGCTACTGCAGCGATTCGCGGCGCTCGGTCGCGTCGTTGCAGGGGTAGAGATCAATGCCCATGAATTGAGGCACGGGCGCCGCGGGGTCGCCGTCTGTGGCGGGAGTGTTCAACATGCGCACCTCATCCTGCGTGGCGGGAATGGCGGCCGGGAGTTTTCCGGTCCGGAGTTTGTAGCGCGTGGCAAAGTCAACGAGTTCGACTGCGGGTGTCATAAGTGGCAGTGTTACCGATAGGCAAAAGCGGCCTGTTTGCAACCGGGAGGCCGATTTTTGCGAAGTTATATCATTTGACGGAAATGACTTGTGGTGCAGCGATACAGCGTAGCGAATGCTGCCACCCGCGGACTCCACCGGTTACGAAATGAGCGCCTTTTATCTTTTGCTGAATGATGCGGAAAGGGGGCCGTTCACCGCGGACGACGTGGCGGTCATGGTGCGGGGCGGCGTGGTGGGCGGCGATGCGGGCATCCGCGCGGAGGGCGACGAGGACTGGTATCTCGTTTCCGAGGCGAAATTCGAGGACATCGCGGAGGAGCCGCCGCGGCGAAATCGTATCGCGATGTATGCCGGCGCTGCGCTGGGGCTGGTGGTCGCGGTGGTGCTTTTACTGGCGCTCACCGGGGCGTTCCGGGGCGATCAGGGCCACCGCCAGAACGTGATCGAGGATGCGGTGCGCATCCGGCTGAACTCCCCCGCGTCGGCGACGTTCATCTGGAGAAAAAAATCCGATGAAATGTGGACAGGATTCGTGGATTCGCAAAATGGCTCCGGCGCGCTGAAGCGATCCATCGTGACTGTGACCAACCCCAACGGCACGCCATCCGTCTCGATCGCGGAGCCGTGAGGCGAGGAGTCGTCAGCGACCTTCATCGCGAAGAAGTGCACCCCCCCGGGCTCGAACCGGGAACCAACCCCGACAGGGTCGGGGCTGCTCTACGTTTTTAGATAAGCCAGCGCTTTGGCCGGGTTCTTCCATGCCTTCAACATTCGCTCAACGCGCATTGCTTCAGCGGCGCTATTAAACTCCTTCGAGGCTACGAGCGTTAGCGGATGGCCAAGCCGTTTCGTGGTCGCGGTGTTGCCTCGTTGATGTGCCTCCAGGCGTTGAGGCAGATTCGACGTGCTGCCAATATAATGGCGCCCATTAGCTCCATGGAGCATATAAACGACCTTCATCACGAAGAAGTGCACCCCCCCGGGCTCGAACCGGGAACCAATTGATTAAGAGTCAACTGCTCTACCATTGAGCTAGGGATGCATGGCAGATTCCCGAAAAACGGGAGCCGGGTTATTTCGCACAACCTCGCCGGCTTGCCAAGCGGGAATCTCGCCAAATTCCGTCTGTCATAGCCGCCGCGCTGCCGCAAAAACTCTTGACGCTCCGGCGACGGGGCATAACTTCACGGCAATCTTATCGAGAGTGGCAGAGGGACAGGCCCGTTGAAGCCACGGCAACCGACTCGGAGCGCGCAAGCGCCACGGGTGGCCAGGTGCCAAATCCTGCTCCGCGGCGAAGGCCAAGGGGGAAGATGAGATGCGACAGTCCGCCACCGGTCCGTTCGCGCCTCACCTCGTCCGCTCTCGATTCGACGAAATGAACCATGAGCGACAGACCATTCTTCAGCAATCTCAAGTGCCGCGAGTGCGGACGCCTGTATCCCAAGGAGGCGATCCACATTTGCGAGTTCGACTTCGGCCCGCTCGAGGCCGCCTACGACTACGACGCGATCCGCGAGTCCATCTCCCGCGCCGTCATCGAATCGCGTCCGAAAGGCATGTGGCGCTATCGCGAGCTGCTGCCCATTGACGGCCCGCCCACGGTCGGTGCGCAGGTCGGTTTCACGCCGCTCGTCAAGGCCGACCGTCTCGCAAAGCGTCTCGGCGTGCGCGAACTTTACGTGAAGAACGACACCGTCAATTACCCGACGCTCTCGTTCAAGGACCGCGTCGTCTCGGTTGCACTCAGCCGCGCCCGCGAACTCGGATTCAAGGTCGTCGCCTGCGCCTCGACCGGAAATCTCGCGAACTCCGTGGCCGCGCAGGCTGCATCCGCCGGCCTCAAGAGCTACGTGCTCATCCCGTCGGACCTCGAGCGCAGCAAGGTCGTGAACTCGCTCGTTTACGGCACGAACGTCGTTGGCATCGAAGGCCCCTACGACCAGGTGAACCGTCTTTGTTCCGAGATCGCTGGCAAATACGGCTGGGGATTCGTGAACGTGAACCTGCGTCCGTATTA